>CAYNEU010000754.1:0-2498 GCA_964396275.1 uncultured archaeon
ACATTAGCCTTAGTCACCAAGGAAACTCTATTAACTCCTGTTTTTTTAGCATAATCAAAAGCTAATCTCAAGATGCGATCTGTTCCCTGTTTAGTGTGTACGCAAAAATCAAAAGCTAGATCATCAGTAACTCTAATCCCTTTTGATCCTAATACATAAGCTCCTTCAGTATTTTCTCTGAAAAATATCCAATCAATTCTTTGTTCAGGAACTTTTACTGGACGAACATTTGCAAATAAGTCTAATTCTCTTCGCATGGAAACATTTGCACTTTCGAGATTTGGCCATTTCCCAGAAGCTAAATCAGCTGAACTTGGCGTGTGAGTAGGGCCTTTTAAAATAACATGGCACTTCTTTAATTGTTCTAGACTTTCATCAGGGATTGCTTTCATTAACTTTGCTCTATTTTCAATAGTAAGCCCTTCAATATCTCTAAATTCAACCTTTCCATTCTCAACTTCCTCTTTTAAAAGAAATTTAAGAATTTGTTCTGCGTGTTTTGTGATTTCTGGCCCTATGCCATCACCACCAGCAACTCCTACAATAATTGGCTTCAATGTTGAATAGTCTATCCAATCTGCACCTTTTTTCAAAGTTTCAATTCTATTTAGTTGTTCTCTTACAAGTTTTTCAAAATGATTTCTAGCATTTTCGATTATATCATTCATTTTCTTCTAATCCTCGAGTAAAATATTTTTATTTTCTGAATTTTCTATTACTTTTATTGATTCTGATTTATATAATTTCAATGGAATACTGCCCATATACTTCCCATTTGATAATTACAATTTTACTTTTAACAATATAATTTAAAAGATTTAATAAGGATTTTTAAATCCTCTAATTTAAAAGTATAAATTCTTTTATAATCCTTCATATAAGAGAATTAAACCAGTAACCATAAGGATAATCGCTATTCCTGGAAAAATAGATGCTCCATAATAATCATACAAATGTAATCTCCCTTCATAAACAAGTTGTCCTAAAGTAATAATATTTGAATCTGAGAATCCTAAAAAGTTAATGGATTCAAAAAGTATGATTGCGATACCAACCATTAATGGAAGATACTTTATAATTGACTTAAATACATTAATTTCTAAAGTAGAAGCATTAGCAGTTATCCTTGTAAAGCTCGGAATAAGCACTATTCCAATAAGTATCATTGTAATTACAAAATTACTTCCAAAGATCAAAGATATCAGAAAAACCAGAATTACGCTTGGAATTATATATATAACTAATGTAAATCCTGTAAGTAAATTTTTCCCTCTTTCGTTTAATCTACCAGCAATAAGCCCAAATAATAATCCTCCTAATATCCCTATAACAACAGCCCCAATTCCAGCTAAAATTGAGAATGATACGCCCCAAACAATTTGTCCAAGCATATCTCGCCCTGAGGATCCTGTTCCTAAAAGATGATCTGAAGATGGTGATTGCCATGATCCTGGAAAAAAACCTTTTAATTCTGTGAGAGAGTATTGGCTTATCATTTCAGGGTATACTGCAACTATAATAAAAAAGCCAATTATTATTAATCCAATGATTGTAAGAGGAGATTTCCATTTTAAATGCGGATAAGTTTCATCAAAAGATCCAGGAGATATAAACTGCTCGGGTTCACGTACACTAAAAATGATATTTGAAACAACTGAGGTGATAGCTAAAAAGATAACAATCATATTAACAAATGCGATTATAACGAAAAAATCTCCAAGAATTATTGCGTTTAGAAAATACCTACCAAACCCCCCTATATTGAAAATAGTTTCTACTAAAATAATTGAGGTAAAAATAAATCCAAAATGATAACCAATAGTTGCTGTATTTGAAATTAGAGATCTAGTAGTTGTAATAGCATTGCTCTCTATAGTAGAACGATATTGTCTTGCTACAAGTGCAATAATGATAAGAGTTAAACACAATTCAGGTAGTATAAAATGTAAAAGGATATCTCCCGCTAAAGCTATATTTCCCTCAATTAATGAATCTATTATGAGAAATCCAGTTATTAACGATGGATCTGGGTTTGAGATTGCCTTATAACCATATACTGGTAATATGTTCAAGACATAACCAAACACTAATTGAAAGATCATTGCAAATACAAATGTAGGAACTGCAATAGCAACAGCTACATATACATTAATGTACTTTCCAATCTTATGGTCTTCATATTTTCTCGAAAGTCTGCCAAGAATAATGCCTACTACTAGTCCTATTATTAAAGGAATATAAATAATTTCAATAGTTCTAGGAACCGCAATTCGAAGTATTTCAGTGACTGGCATGCCTCCGCTTATAGCAATTGAGATACCCCAATTACCTGTAAAAATATTCCCTAAATATTTAAAAAATTGGATAATAATTGGTTGATCAAATCCTAAAGTACGTAAAGCATCTAGATATTGTTCTTGAGTGGGAGCTAAAATTCCCATAGAAGTAAGATATTTCATTACGGGATCACCCGGTATAAATCGAACAATTATAAAGTT
>CAYNEU010000755.1:0-2379 GCA_964396275.1 uncultured archaeon
CAAAAATAAAGAAAAAAGTATTATTTAGCAATAAAACCAAATTATGACCATTGCAATTTTGATAACTATGATAATTGGATATATTTTCACTTTATGTACTAGTACATATACTTTGATTTTTATCTTTAAGCATCAAGTTAAATATGGGATAAAATTTGCCGTGATTTTAAACTTCTCAGCGATTTTCAATGCAGTATTTGTATATTCAACTCTATATTTATTTTCTTTAGTAATTTTTTTTACTGAACCCATTAATCTTTTCCTATGGAAACTTTCTCTCATTTTTGGTTTTATTGAATTATTAATTATATCACTAATTTATGCATTTTTAAAAGAATTCAAAAAAATTCCTTATTTTCCTTTTCTATCTTTCACAATTCTCTTTGGATTATTAATAGGTTCCTTTTTCTCACCAGATTCCGTTCGAATTTTCATTAGTTCTTCTAATTCTCCTCCATTTTTCATTACAGATCTTTCAATAATAAATTATTCATTCAATATTGTAACGGGTCTAATTATTGGGATTTTCCAATGTTCTTTTTTAATTTATTATATTCTACTTTCTTGGATAATCTATTTAAGAGCAAGAAATAAAGAATTTATTAAAAACTTATTTATTATCACGATTATTTTTGTTTTTCCAATTTTAATGTATATTTTATATATTATTTTTCAAGTATCAATTTTTAGAGAACTACATATCTTTACATTATGGATAAACATCTTCTATATATGTTATTTGTTTGTAAATAAACCTAGTATGTTTTCAGAATTAACTAATAAAATATTTTATGTTAATATCTACCATAAATCAGGAATCTTATTATATTCTTATAAGTTTAGCATTAGTAATAATGAGCTTGATTCAACTATATGGGGAAATATTCTTATTGGCATTAACCATATTCTCTCTGAATTTGTTGATCCAAAAGACCAAATTGATGTACTGCAAACGGAAACCTCAGATATTATAGTAAACTATGATGAAGTTGGATTTGCAGTTGTATTAATAACAAACCATAAAAATGCTATTTTGAAAAAATTAATGGAAAACTTTGCAGTAGAATTTAAGACTAAATACAAAAAAGAGTTAATTGAAATCCAAGATCTAAATAAATTAATTAATGTTTCAGAATTCAAAGAAACGAAAGATATTGTTGAGAAAACTTTCCAAATGTACCTTTAAAATTTTTTTTAGCAAAATTGGACTATATAAACCTTATATGAATTATACGTCTCAACTTAATTAATATTTAAAAATTATAATATTAAAAACAAAATTGGTGATATTATAAATTGTCTTTAAAGTTCTGTCCTAAGTGCGGAAGTGAACTAGAACCAGATTCAATATATTGTGTGTCCTGTGGTGCGAATTTAGGTACAAAGAAAAAAGTTGAAGAAACAATCACTTACGAAACAGTTCCTGAAAAGAAAGCTGAACAAGCTAAAATTGCCCCAGAAACTGTAGATTATGGAGATTTCTTACCAAGATTTATTGCATTAATTATTGACGGAATTATAATTGGAATAATTGGTTCCATCCTTTCTTTAATAATCTTTGTTTCGTGGATACCATTTAATATTTTTGATCCATTTGGAGGATGGTGGATGGTCTCCTTTCCCTTTGATTGGCTCATAGGATTTTTATACTTATGGCTCCTTGAAACATATAATGATGGTCAGACAGTTGGAAAAATGGCTATGAATTTGAGAACCGTAGATGAGCATACGCTCGGTCCAGCAAATTCTAGTAATTATGCAATAAACAATATTTTAAAACCTTCTGGGCTACTAATATTAGATTTCATAATTGGAGTTCTGAAAAATTCTGGTGATCCAAAGAAGAGATTACGAATTATGCAAAATGCCTCTGAAACTGTGGTAATAAGGACAAAATAAAAAATCTTATCTTTTCTTTTACTATATTATCTAAAGATTCTTTTTCTTTTTCATTCTTTTAAATCATTAGAAAATTATTACTATCTAAACATTTAAAAATTCATATTTTTATGGATAACCTTAGAGAATATATTATTAATCTTTAAAAATATTTTCATGAGTTGATATAAAAATGGAAGTAGTTCAGGATCTTGAATGGTCAAGTGATTGGAAAATTATAGTAGATATTTATAATACTGTTGATTATTTGGAATCACTCTTTAAGAGTTTAGATGTTCCATATTTGAGGGAACTACAACAAAAAATGTTGATTCTAAATCTTGAGAAATATGCTTGGTCCTTACAAAATTACATCATTGAGAAATATTCCTAATTAGCTATATATTTATAGCTTAATCTATAGAGAATATATTGCATATTCTTATCCTTAATATTAAAAGTTAACATTTATTAAAACATAGATAGATTTAATATCTAATT
>CAYNEU010000756.1:0-3399 GCA_964396275.1 uncultured archaeon
GAAATTCCCTGGAGCCCATTAGAACTAGCAATTCGAAACTTAAGCATAGGTAAATCAATCATAGAAAAAATTGGATATTATAAATAAGGTATAATCAACTGAGTAAAATTCTGATATTTTATTTATTAATTCTGGGATCTAAAAAAGGTATTTTAGAATAAATGATATCCGTATGCTTCCTCCGCAATTCTTCCATTAAAGCTTCTTCGGTAAATTCTTTAATATTCATTAGAGTCCATCCATGTACTCCTCCACTTGCTAAATTATCTGGGGAATGCATATCCGTTCCTGTAATCATACCTATTTTCCCTTTATATTTCATGCAAAAATCATATGATTCTTTATCAAATACATTTTCAGGTTTGCAATCATCATTAACAATTTCAATATAATCAACTCCCCAATCGAATAAAGTTTCACGAGAGGGATGAGTTTTCATATTAAATTCATAAAGACTCCATGGAATATGATTACAGATAACAACACCACCTTGATCATGGGCATTTTCAATCGCTTCAATTATATCATCATCCTTAGTTCTAGAGATCTTAGTGTTCCATTTTGATACGCCTAGAAAGTTTAAATGAATTCTGCGAGAAGTCCATTCAATTCCGCTTAAAATTATGATATCTCTCATTGCGTATACTTCTCTAACTTTATCAATCTTTTCTAAATGACGCATATTGTTATGATCAGTTATTGCTAGCGCATTATAACCCATAGCTATATGCCATTCAACATTTTGTTGAATCGTAAGTGCCCCATCACTGAATATTGTATGTGAATGTTGATCAAAAACAACATTATACTTGGCTTTATCATATCCAGGAGGAATATGAGGAACTATACCTTTCCAATCATTATCATAATAAACCATACGCACCAAATAGAATACTTAAGTTCAAGATTATTAATTTTAGCCAATTGAATAAAAATTGAAATAAAAAATAAATATTAAATTTTTACTTTCTATGTGCATTATAGTGATTCTTTTATACTATGGTTTTGGATTCTTACTAGACTTTTTGTTCCGTATCCAATACATATAATTATAAGTGGAATGATATTTATTATAAAAAATATCCATCTTCCTAAGTCTGTTACCCAATATGGAAAGATCATAGATGAGAAATTCGCCATTGCGTGGAATATTATTGCTATAAATACATTAACATTGCCATTCTTATCTCTATTATTATTTACGATCCAAGTATAGAAAACTGATGTTATTATCTGTATTATTAAAAATTCATATATTGGAATGTTTGATTGTACTGTGCCTTCAATAAAAAACAGTGGTAAATGCCATAATCCCCAAATCAACCCAAGAATTAAGCTTGAAAACAGGGCATTAAATTTAGATTGTAAACGATCTAGTGCATAACCTCTCCAACCATATTCTTCCGTAAAAGGACCTCCAATAAAATAGTAGAGGAAAAAATTTGGAATCCACATAATTATTGGCGGCGCATACTGAAATCTATCCATAGGTTCAACAATGCTTACAATAATAAATGTTAATCCTCCAATAAATAGTGGTAAAAATAATGTTATTATCCATTTTTTATCAAATTTAATGTTCCATCCACTCATAAAAAGTCTTTTTATCTCTCCTTCTTCTCCTTTTGTGTATGTCAGAGCAAATGCAGTTATAAAAGGACCGAAAATTGCAAAATTACCCAAAATTTGGATTGGTCCAGAAGTTATGATTCCTAATGATACAAATACGCTTGGAAGCCATAATATCCATGATATAATAAAGGAGAAAACAAAAAATAATAATAGGTTTTTTTTTTCTTGTTTAAATTCCATAAGAGAAACCGATTTTTTTAGATAATTAATTTTACTTTTTGTAAATAAAAGATAAATACAGAAAAAAATCTTACTTTTTCAAGTTATGCTTTTTTTCTATGATTTTACAAAGTATAAAGTTTTTTTATATATTTCTTCTAATTAAAATATTAAGCATTGATTAAAATAGTGAGTGAATTTGAACTATCGTATTGAAAAGGATGTTTTAAGCGAGTTAGAAGTTCCAATTAATGTTTATTGGGGTATAAATACCCAACGGGCAATTAAGAACTTTCAAATAAGTGGCAAGACTTTTCCTAAGATATTTATTACATCATTAGCCCAGCTAAAAAAAGCTTGTCTATTAACAAATTTAGAATTGGAACTGGTTGAAAAAGAAAATGGTGATGCCATTCTCCAGGCTATAAATGAAATTATAGAAGAGAATAAACATTTAGATCAATTTCCTATTGATATCTTTCAATCCGGGTCAGGAACTCAAACTAATATGAATATGAATGAAGTTTTAGCAAATCGAGCAAATGAAATTTTAGGACATCCGATGGGTAAAAAACATCCAGTACACCCAAATGATCATGTAAATAAAAGTCAATCTTCTAATGATGTGATCCCAAGTACGATGCATTTATCTACTTTACACATGATCCAAAACTTATTTCCTGTGCTAGAAAGATTAAAAGAACATTTAGATATTAAAATTAAAGAATTTAAAGATATTGTTAAAGTAGGAAGAACACATTTACAAGATGCAGTTCCTATCCCTTTATCTTTAGAATTTGAGGTTTATAAAAAACAAATCGAAATTAATTTAGAAAGATTAAAAGAAACTTGCAATGAATTGTATTATATTCCAATAGGCGGCACAGCATTAGGAACAGGTTTAAATGCACACAAAGATTTTGCTAAACGTACTGTCTATCATCTCTCAGAAATCACCAATTTCCCCTTTAAAGTTAATCCAGTGAAAGCGGAAGGAATTGCTTCACATAATACAATTGTGAAAGTTAGTAGTAATTTACGTCTGTTAGCATTGTCATTATTAAAGATGGCCAATGACATTCGCTGGATGGGGAGTGGGCCACGTGCGGGATTATCTGAATTAAAACTACCTCAGAATGAACCTGGATCATCAATAATGCCGGGTAAAATAAATCCCACTCAATCGGAAGCCTTAATCCAAGTTTGTCTTCAAGTTATAGGAAATGATTCAGTGGTTTCATTTGGAGAGGCATACGGCAGTATATTAGATTTGAATGTGTGCAAGCCTATTATGATTATTAATTTACTCGAATCGATTGATATAATAATTGGAGGGATTAATTCATTTATTGACCATTGTTTATCTGGGTTAAAAGCTAATACTGCACAAATCAATGAAAATTTAGAGGGAATGCTTATGATTGTTACAAATTTAACTCCTATAATCGGTTACGACAAATGTTCTGAAATAGCTAGTCGAGCATATAAAGAAGGAAAGACTTGTAAGGCAGTTATTAAAGAAATGGGTTTAAAAATAGATAATTTGGATGAGTTATTAGACCCAAAAAAAATGGTTTGAATATCAAGGTAAAATTATGACGTCAGAAG
>CAYNEU010000757.1:0-1546 GCA_964396275.1 uncultured archaeon
TTGGTTCCTCCCAAAAGATATTCTAAAACAGAATGTTGGCAAATTGGAGCAGATTGATAAGTACCAATCATTCCTTTTTCATCTTTACCTGTGCTTTCCGATACTCCTTGAACCCATAATCCAACGCTTCCTTCAAGATTTTTTGAATAGGGCATTGAAAAGACCACGTTATAACCTTTTTTATATAAGTTAAAAAGAAATGTTGCAAGTTCTATAGATGGCTGTTTTTCACATTTTGAAAATACTTCATAACTATTTTCTAATCCTTTTAAAAATTCTTTGACATCAATACCGGCCATATACGCTGGAACAATTCCAACATTTGTAACAGATCCAGCATAACGTCCAGAAAGATTAGGCACATCTAATATAGGACAATCTATTTTTTTCAGAATTGTGTTCATACTGCCCATGGAAGAAAGTCCTATAAATTTATAGCCTAACTTTAGAAAAGTTCCAATAGTTGAATTAATATCTATTGTTTCTCCTCCTCTCGATATTGGAATTACAATTGAATCTTCTGGAGATGTTTTATCTAAACATCCCTTTAATTCTACAGCTCTGGAACTAGTAACAGGAAATATTTTTCTTTTCGCTAAATGTTTTAAAGCAAGTAAAGTCTGGATTGAACCTCCTGTACCTAAAACTATAATATTTTTAAGACTATCACTAATAAATTGTTCTGTAATTTTTTGAAGTTTTGGTAGATCTATATAAGTTTTAGTGTCAAAGAAAAAAGGAGGATCCCAATTCTCTTTATTCTTATTAATAAGATTAATAGAATCCTCTACCATGGAATCGCTTATTTCTGGATAACATTCGAGTTTTACTTTTATTTTCATAAGATTTCATCCAGTATAATTGGTGATTTTGATAATAACATTATATAATCTATTTATGTATATATTATTTTATTTATTACTCATAGAGAGAAGGAAATTATTAGCACATTTAAAAATTACAGAATTTTGTCGTTTCTTGCTTTTTTTATCACTAAAAGAAAATTTGAAAATTAGAACTCTATTTTAGTTAAAATAAGGATGTATCCAACTATGCATAATAAATAGTATCTATAAAAATTACACGTATTTTGATGATCTTATATGGCTAAGGCAACAGAAATTGAAGAAAATAATGGTTTTGAAATGGGTAATCCTTATTTTTGCAAAGAATGCAAACGTAATCATACAAAAGGGAAAATCTATAAAGAACATTTAAATTTTGCTTTATTTGAAAATGAGGACGATGAGAACAATTTAGATAAAGACAATGATTTAAATAATGATGATTATGATGATGAAGTAGAATTGATTGAAGCTTTTGATGAAATTGATGATCAAGAAAGTAAAATTGAAGTTGAAAATCAATTAGAAGATGATTCAGATTTAGATAAGGAAGATGATCTAAACATTGGAGAGAGTATAAAAGAATGTATCAATGCCGTAAAAAAGCTTCCCGGTGTAGGAGAAGCTACATTAAACAAATTAATAAAAGCGGGATTTTCTAGTTTAGAAGCAATAGCATTTACCCCACCCAAAATTATACA
>CAYNEU010000758.1:0-3261 GCA_964396275.1 uncultured archaeon
GATTGTTTTACAAAAAATTACTGTTAAAATTGAGAATTCTTTACACACAAACTATCAAACAGTAAGAATAATAAGAGATTCAATGTGTGGCGTATATTTTTTATTACCACAGTGGTATTGTAAGGATATTATGTGTCATAATCTGATTCATGGAACTCATCTTCATTTTCGCCCATTTCCTCATCTTCATCATCTTTTTTATTCCAGCCCTTATCTTCTTCTTCTGTTTCGTCTTCCTCGCGATCTCTGCTCATCTCATTCCATTCATCGGTTTTATATCGTTTTTTACCTTTATTGTTTTTCATGATAATAATTCTTAAGTATTTTTTCTAATTTGCATTTTAAATTTCAACTTATAGTTTTAAGTAGTAATATTTTAAATTATAATGTTTTTAAAAAATTTTTAAATTTTTAATTTTAAAGCTCTCTGTACCGTTCTAAATGCTCTTACCAAATGGAAATTGTGGGAGTAGTTTGAAAGTAAGCTAGCCACCGGACTTATTAGTTTAATGAGTCACTAATTCTTTTTTAGCTTTTTTCATTGATCTTGAGATTTTTTTTATAACTTTTTCATAAGGTAATATACAACCATAAATTAATCCAAAAGATTTTAAGATTGATAAATGGATATCTTCAGACCAGGCTGCACAACAATCTTCCACAATAATCGTTTGAAATCCATAATCATATGCTTCTCGAGCAGTTGAATGAACACAAAAATTCGTCACAACTCCAGTAATTAGAATTGTTTCAATTTCCATATTTCTTAAGAAACTGTCAAGCCTGGTTGAGATAAACGCTCCAAGTCATTTACTTACCGTTCGTGCTTCTAGTAATGGGTTTGGATCTCCCCATATTGAAATTGATAAGAATGGGTATAATTATTTAGTTAGCGAGAGAGGAGAAGAATTTGACGAAGACAGACAAAAGATATTGAGAAACTATTATATTGGATATTCAAATCTATTGTGTTCATAATGGCGAATGATTATGAATTAGAATATCGTAAGCCCAATGAAGATAATAGGAGGCAATTATTTGCCAAACTAATAGAATTAATGGAACAACTCGATTCGAAATTCGCACAATAAGAAAAGGAGGAGCTTGATAAAATTCTTGAGGAATCTCCTTATGAAGACAATTTATATTAAAAATAACTGATAAAAAAAAATTTTAATTTTATAAAGATTTGATATAAATTTCTTTCAATTTATTGAGAACAAGAAATTTAATAGTCTCCGACGTATTCAATTCCTAACTGGTTAAAATCGTTATTTGGTGCAACTTCGCTAGTCATTCCTGATGAAATATAGAAATCATAATAATCGGAACCATCACTATAAATATAGAATTGCCCTTCCATAGTAAGGTAGTTTCCATCAGTAGTTACATTGTATCTATAGGCAAATGCTACTGTAGTTGAACCTTCCTTTAAAGCCCTGAAATAGACATCTGCAGTCCCAGGAATATTAATTAGTGTAAGTAACAGATTAACTCGGTACCAACCACTTTTAATTAAATGAAATCGAGTATTGGTTCGATTTAAGAAAAAATATTCACTATTATTCACTTCTATGTCATCCACTCTAATAAGATAGGTTTGATCCGAATCATAAGGTGCATAATTCTTATTTTTATATAACCGATCCCATATTCCAACAACAACGCAAGTTGTTCCTTGAGATCCTTGGTTCGCTTGCAAATTTATAAAACAAAAAAGTCCCAAACCTAGCCCTGATGCTCCAATAATAAAGCCTAAAACTGCTAATGTTGATAAAACTTTTTTCCCCAAAATATTACACTCCCAATTTTTTATTTCTAATTAATTTAGTTTTTTAATAAGATAATTACACTATAAGGTTTTACATTAAATTTTACAAATTTAAATGTTTCTTTCAAAAAAATACTAAATTTTTAAGATATTCTTAAAAAGCTGGCTATATAAATGAAAAATTAAGAATTTGGATAAAAATTTCAAAGAGATAATTTCTCCAGAGGAATACATTACATTTTTTTATTAGAAAAAAAATCAGAGTTTGATTTCGAAGAAAATTTATAGTGAGAAGTATAAAGATGCTAGAGTGAAAACGACGTAATAAGATTAAGATCCTAAAATAATTTTTAGATTTCTTTTTTATCCTTTATAAGATCAGAACAGAGAGGTGGGAGGATTTGCTTCTATTCTTAAATAAATTCTTATTTATAAAATAACTGATAGATCAATCGATATCATTAAATAATAGAGAAAAAGAATAAATCATAATACGATACCAAAATAAGGTAAGAAATATGTGTGCTGATAATTTTATAATTTCGTAATGTATATAGAAATATAAGATAAAATTTTACAATTGAACTTATAGTATAAATAAATTTAGCTGAATTTAATGGAACCCTATTCTGCTGATAAGATAAAGAGGAAGAAGAATAGAAATCCAGAGTTTGATGCTGTGGACAAGGATATAACTATCTCCTTTACGTACATGTTTCAAAACACCATTACTAACAATATTAATAACGGTGGGGAAAAGATTCCGTTCAAGAAAAGAGATCTTGAATATCAAACAATTCTTCGAGATGAGTTTAACTAGATTAATGTAAGATAAATTATTTTTAATGATTTTAAAAGAAATTATGAAAAAAAAAGAAAGTAGATATGTTCGATAAAATAGTCCCAGATCCAAAACGAGAAGAAAATCACCTAGTTGATAAGGAGGTTGCATTTGAGCATGCTATTACAGGTCTATTAATACATATGCATACAAATCTTAAGATGTGGGAAGGTTTTCGAGTTGTATGGGATGATCAAAGTCCTTTGACGATTTATGATGTTAATGGTCAATCCCTTTTTTACGAATTTTTTATAAAGAAAAAAGACGAAGTAATTGGAAAGATAAAAACTGCTGCCAGTAAAGTGTTAGGATCATCTGTTTTAACTATAGAAATTTTTCCTTCAGATACAGATTGGAAATTTTTCCTTCAGATTGGGATTACTCAAAAAGTTCCTTGGGATATTACTCAAAAAATTAAATCTATCATCGAGAAAGAATATCCTGGAACTGAGATCAAATCAATGAACCGCCAGATTTGTTATGATTATCCAAATATAGGTTTACTCATTATTATTGTTGACCCAAAAACCAAGGCGATTAAAGACAGAATAATAATCGATGACTCAACATTAGAAAGAATACCGATAGATAATCACAATGTTTGGTCTATTTATGATACGATAAAATATAGTGATAGACAAGATAACAT
>CAYNEU010000759.1:0-1615 GCA_964396275.1 uncultured archaeon
TAGTAGTGATGATATATGGGATCTTAGTAATTTTGATATAGAATTAAAAACAGATCTAAATTTATATGCATTTAAGGATATTCCTGAAACGAGTTATGAAACAAATGCCCTTTCGGAAGGTACGAAATTTTCAGTGCAAAATAATAGTTTAGTTAATTGGGAGAGTTATGCTTATTTTGCAGTTCCTACAGGATATGAAGAGACTATTATGAGGCTTGAATTTCCGACTGACATTGACATAAATTGGGTATCTGAGCCACAAATACCAAGTGTCAATCGGATAAATCAATGTGATAATTCTACATCTGGACTTTTAATAATTCCAGTGAATTCAATATCAACTACACCTGATGGTTTTTGGAAATTTGAAGCGGAATCACCCAATTATTGCGAAGAATTGCATATATTTAAAAATACAACAAGTATACCTACGGGAAATGACTGGGTTCAGGAAAAAGAATTTCTAAGTGGTGATTATATAAATATAACAGCAAAAATCACCAATTCACCTTTAATTTCTGGGTATATTCAACAAACTAAAGCAAATCTTCAGATTAGATTTCCAAATGGTTCAATCTGGACAGATGTAAATCAATTACAATCTCCAGATTCAAATGGTATAATTGATTTTAATTACTTTCAAATACCCAGTACTCCACCAAATTATGAAGTTGGAGAGTATGAAGTAATAATTACTTGGAACAACTCTTATTCAATATTCGGATTAAATGAAACGGGTATTATAACAAAAACATTTACAGTAAAACATTTCTCAACACTTACACCTGATCAGAGTTATTATTCTAATATTTTTGAGGGGGATACTATCAATCTTATAGTGTCTTTTAATGATAAAGAGAATGGAGATGCAATTAGAGGCGCTTTAATCTATATCGATAATTTCTTGGGTGGTAGAGAATATTTTAATGAAATTAGTCCTGGATTTTATGTTTTATTAGACTTTAATACCTCTGGAGGTGTTGCTGGTGATAATTTACTTACTATATATGCAAATTCATCTTTATATCAAAATAATTCCACCCTAATAACTATAAATTTAGTACTCAAGACTTCGCTAACAGCCCAAGAATTTCCATATTTGCAAGTCCCGTGGAATGAAAATTTCACTATTCATTTGAATTACACTGAAACTACAACTGGAAATGGGATAATTACTTCTCCTACAAGTAATTGGATAGGAGAATTATCTACAACTATGATGTCACCAGGAATCTACAATATGGAGTTTAATAGTTCTTTATACGAAGTAAATAAAATGCATTCGCTAATAATTAATGTAAATGAATCCAACTATGAATCTCAGAATATTCTAATTAAAATCGAAATAATTGAAAGGGAAACGTACATTGATAATGTTTTTCTTAATGGCATTGAAAAAGTAGCGGATAAGAGTATAACTCTTACGTCTGGTGAACTGTTAAACATATCATTTAGCTATAAAGATCAAATTTCTGGCGATTTTCTAAGTGGAGCAACTGCTAGAGTTGTTGGAGGAGGACTTTCTATGATTATAAACGAAAGTTTCATTTACTCACAATATGAAATAGTATTTAATACATCCCTTTTGCATGTTGGGGCCACATTTCTCACGATC
>CAYNEU010000760.1:0-1519 GCA_964396275.1 uncultured archaeon
TTAATTGGTTTATAAATGAATTTTTATCTCCAGTTCTTAAGATTGGGCTTCCACAACAATATTCATTTTCACTAAGAATTCTAAATGGATAGTTCGCGGCATTCATTATACGAGCAGTAGCAATCGCTATTTCTTTTCTCCTATACGATGAGGTGCATCCTACAAAATATAATGTTTTTGCGTGTGGATCAATCTTGATATCATGTGGTAACCAATCTAACCTCTTTTCATGAGGTTCATTATAGGGATTATTATAGTTTTTTATAGAATCGATATATTGTTGCTGTTTTGGCATTGGTCCGTATCCTAAAGAAACCAATTTTTCTCTGAGTTTAACTATGATTTCAAGGGGTTCTAAAGTGTTTAAAAACTTACAAGCAACAGCACAACCTCCACATTCAGTACATTTATAAACGATATCTATTAAGTCTTTGGAGGGTTTAATTCTTCCCATTTCCAATGCTAAAGCTATAATTATACGCCCTCCTGCGCTATATGCATGAAAGTTAAACACATCTATTGAAGGACAAATAGTAGAATATTTTTGACTTTTAATTTGTAGCTGTGGTATCCATTTACATATCGAGCATCGAAGACATCGTTTTATCATTAGTTTATATTCTTGTTCATTCAAAAATCTTTAGACTCCTCTTTTTTTACATTTAACTTATTTAAAGCTTCCTTAAATTGAATTAATTTTTTTTTTATATTAGTTCTACTACTTATCAAAACATAAAACTCCAGGATTTAATACATTATTAGGATCAAATATTTTTTTCACTTTTATTAAGGCTTTTTGAATGGCTACTTCATGCCTTAGAAATACATCTTTAGCCCATACACCATAGGGACGACTGAAAAAAGCACCAGAATCCATTAAATCTGTACTAATTTTTAAGAACTTTTCTTTTATTATACTTGATTCATCTTCATTATTTGGATTGTAATATAGATCAAATTCACAATGATAAGAAGTTCCTTGATTAATAGCCTGAATATATACCCCGAGATCTTCAGAAATTGCATTTTGAACTATGTTGATAAATTCATTAATCTTTTCATAATTAGTGATAAAGAAAATATCTTGAAAGCTACCCTTTAATCTATTTTGCCATGGGTAGGAAGTTGATTCATTTAAAGCATAAATAAATTCTCGTTCGGTGATAGGACTTATTCTTTTCAAGTGATCAAGTTTAAGATCTTCAATAATTTTTTGTATATCTCCTTCTTGATAAGATATTTTATCGCTTACTAATGAACCACAACCTGCTAATACAAAAATTAAGTTCCACTCAGTTAATGATTTAGCTAACTGTTTAATATCTATCAATTTCTGTTTAACTAAACAAGCTAAATTAATATTATTTAGAATTAAAATCTCATCAGCTAATCGATATTTTAACAATTCATGTTGAAGATTCAATAAATTCTGAAGATTATCAGATTGGAGGTGAAAAACTTTTTGAATTGTAGGTTTTAATTCTAATTTTAAAGTAGCCCATGTAACTATTCCTAAGCT
>CAYNEU010000761.1:0-3084 GCA_964396275.1 uncultured archaeon
ATTTAATCCATGCCCAAGTACAGTAAGTTGCAGAAATATTTGTTTAGCCCAGAAAGGGGGTGTGAAATATACAATAGGACTTTCAAACGGCATTAAACTCCCTGAGAGAAAAATTAGTAGCATGAATACTAATAATGAAAAAGCATTAGCTATTTCGACAGTTTTCGAAATACTTGCTATCATAATTCCCAAACCCACCGCAGATATACCAAATAAAACAGCTATTAAGAATCCAAAAAATAATTCTAATGGACCTTCAAAATATAAACCTAGTATAACGTAGCCAAAAACAAACATAATTGCTATTTGAAGCATTAAAAAAAGTGATTCAGAAACTAATGCCCCTAAAAATATGTTCTTCCTACCGGTTGGCATTGTATCTAACCGAGTTAACATCCCTGATTTCTTGTCGTTAGCAAACATAATAGCAGCATTCATAGTTCCTATACCTATTGCATATATAATCATCCCTGGAAAACCATAATCAAAATTACTTCTTCCAGTAGGATCTTTTTCAGTACCAAGCATAAAGTAAAACATAATGGTAAACATTATGGGTAATAGGAGAGAAAAAAATAAATATTGCCAGTGCCGTATCTTATCTTTAAGATTTTTGATCGCTATTTGAATAGCTCTATTTTCTAAAATTATCACTTTAATCTCTCAACCTCCTTCCTGTTAAATTTAAAAATACATCTTCTAGTGAGTTTTGTCTAAACTTCATATTATCAACCTCATCAAAATCTTCAATAAGTCCTTGTTGGAGAATTTTAACAAGGTTTTTTAAGCCGCCTTGAAAAGCAATTAAAAGCTTTTTTGCATCCTTTCTGTTAATTTCATTCCAACTAGCAACAAATGGTATATTTTTTATATTAGTTTTTACTAATTCAAGATCATCCTGTTGAAGAAAGGAGACTTCTAATACATTATCACTACCGTATTTCTCTTTTAGTTCTGTAGGAGTTCCTTCAGCAATGATCTTACCATTGTCTATAATTGCAACACGATCACTTAAAGAATCAGCTTCAACCATGTCGTGTGTCATAAGAATAATTGTAATATCCTTATTTTTCAAATCTCTAATAAAATCCCAGACAAGACGCCTTGCTTGAGGATCAAGACCAGCTGTGGGCTCATCAAGAAATAAAATCTCTGGTTCGAAAATTAAAGCCATTGCAAGATTTAAACGCCGTTGCATACCCCCTGAGAAATGTTTAGACCAATCTTTTCTTCCCGCTATACCAAAATCTTCTAAAAGCTTTTTAGTTTTCTCTTTTGCTACTTTCCGAGGAATACCATGCATTGTCGCTACAAACTCAACATTTTCCTCTGCTCTTAAAACTTCATAAATTGTTATATCCTGTGGACACACACCAATTTTCTTAATAATTTCATTTTTTCCATTTAAAATGCTGTGTCCATTAACATATGCATCACCACTGGTAGGAGTTAAAACAGTGGTTAACATACGCACTAATGTAGTTTTTCCAGCCCCATTAGGTCCAAGAATGCTAAATAATTCACCTTTTTTAACTTTCAAGGACACTCCATCTACTGCTTTAACTTCTTTAAAATGTTTTTTGAGATCTATAATTTCAATTGCTATAGAATCTTTACTTACACTCATAATTTCATACACAAATTAATTTTTTATTTTTAATGATAATATATCTACTTTATTGTTAAAAAAAAAACTATTAAAAAAAGTGGAGTCCAAATTTTGATAAATTTCATATGAAGTTCAAAGATATAATACTTAATAAACTTCTTCTCTGTGCTAAGTATTAGTCAATAATCTTATAAACAACTTGTTCTATTATTCTAATTACTTAATTTCAAAAAAATTAATACTATTTACAAAGATGATAAATAAAATGCGAAAAGATTTAGATAAAGATTTATCAGAGATTCTCAAAAAAGAAAAATTTCAAGGCAAAATGATAAACTATATTTCAAAGGGAGGGAAGTTCTTAGTTTTTACACTTCCGATTATACTTGTAATAATTACTATAGTCACTTTTTTTAGATTTCCAGTATTACCAGCGGTTACTTCATTTTTCGATCATCCGTTAGAATACCAAGTGTTAGCGCTGACTTTTATTGTCGTTTTGATAATTTATTTTTTTAATTCTATTATGTTACTATTAGGAGCTACATCTACCGAAAGTTCTCTTAAGTTGCGATTAAAGTTTGAAAGAAAAAGAGGAAGACCAATAGATAGTCTTGATGGGTTCGATTTACTCTCGAATAATGTAAAGCGAGTTACAAATTTACTTAAAACTATTGCCCTTGTATGCATAGTATCATTAGTGTTATTTATAATAATGCTATTTATGAGTGAACTTAATTTAGGATTTGCAGCTGCAGGTTTTTCCTTAGTGGGTTTTGGTTTAGCATTATTAATTCGGAGTTTAAATCTTAATATTCATGATGTTAATGGTCTTCAAGACTTTTACAAACCAACGACCCATGAAATCTTCCTAGATAACTTCTTTGCAGAGATTTTATCAAATCATTTAGACCCTGTCACCTATCTTAAATGGGACGAGTATTTAGCAGGAATAAATAAAATATTAACACCTACATTCGTTCAAAAAATTAGAGAAACCGAACCAGATGAGCTTCCTATAACTTTTGCCATTGAGAAAATCTTATTTTTGTATTATCTAAAGTTCCAAGAAGTCATAACGGAAGAACAATTTATACAAGAACTAAAAGAAGTCATTGATGTAGATTCAGATAGTTTTGACATTGAGGAAGGCTTACTGATAGAGGGTTCCTGGTATTTCTCTACTAATGATGTATTTAAATTATTTAATTATATCAAAAAATTTAATCCTGGATTTTTCGATATCATTGATAGGTTACAATTAGAATTAGCAGATAATATTGAACGTATTTCTAAAGATCCGATTTACATGGATTCTTCCGCTCAAGAAGTTGTGTATCTAAAGACTGAACTAAATATTATGATTTTCCTCTATAATAATTCTCCGGAAGCTAAAAAATATATTATTAAGGTTAATGCACCCGGGTTTGAGCCAAATAAATTAAAACTTGAAGTTGAAGTTGAAGGGAGAGGCA
>CAYNEU010000762.1:0-4702 GCA_964396275.1 uncultured archaeon
GGATGGCGATAGACAGAAAAAAATTATTGAAGTTGATGCTGATGCTCAACAAATAAAACAGAAATTAATTGCTCAAGCAGAAGGTGAAGCGGAGAATATCAAACAACAAATGCTTGCTCAAGCGGAAGGTTTTAAGGAACAGGTTAAGGCAATGAGTACAGCTGATGAAAGGTTCTTAGCAGTTCAATTAACCAATATTTTACCGGAAATTTTTAAAAACTTGAGTCCGGACAAGATGTTTATCATGGGAGATGGAAATGAAGCATTCAGTTCACTTTCAAGAGCAATTTTGCCATTCTTACAACTTTTACCAGAATATTCTGATAAAATCAAGGAATTCTTTAATAATGGCGGAGCTAAAAAAATGAAAGAAATGCTAGTCAAGAAATAATTCCAATTTTTTTTTTATTAAAATATAATAGGAGTGCCGTTAAATGTTAGAAGATATTGAAAAATTGTTGATTGAAGGAAATTTCCAGTTTCAAAGCAAAATAAACCAAAATCCGGAAAGTTTTTCATTTGATCAAAAAATTCCCAAGTATCCTATATTATTTCTTACTTGTATGGACCCAAGAATAGATGTCCATCAAATATTCCAATTTAATCCCGGAGATGTATTCATCTTAAGAAATGCTGGAAATGTATACACCCAAGATATGATGAGGTCTATTTTAATTGCAATCCACAAATATAAAATTAAAGATATTATTATTTTAGGACATTTAGATTGTGGGATGACGAAAATGAATCTAAACGAATTGAGAAAGCAACTCCCGAATAAATTTCTTAAACGTTTATCATTAAATTACTCAGATCTTCTTTCAAGATTATATGATTTTTTTAAGCCTTTTGATAATGAAATACGTAATATAATAGAGCAGATAAATGATTTACAAGAACTTAAAGCTTTTTTTCCTGACATAGAAATCACAGGAATGCTATATGATACTCAAACTGGTTGGATTTTTAAAAGTGAGGATTTTAAAGATTTATTAATCAAAGAAAATCATTTTAAGATTTATGAAGAATTATTATATGAAAAAAAACAAAACCTTTCTAAATTTCTCGAGGTAAATAATAATAAGATATCGAAAGAAAATGTTGATGAAATCCAAGATAATGAATTAAATCTTCAACAAGAAAACGATTATCCAGAAATAGAAGAAACAAATATTGAAAATATTAGAGCGGATGAACTTCAAAAATCTGTCGATAATGAAAATGCTAGGTTTCAGATAATAATGCCAAAAATTCAAATTCCGAAAATTCGTATTCCTAAATTAAAAATACATGTACCAAGTAGCGCTAAAGATAAAGATGATTAAAAAAATTCTATTTTTTTTTAATAAAATGTAAATAAAGTAAAAAAGTATTTCTAAATCAGATTTTCTATTTCTTGCTCTTTTCACTATATATTGTTAGATTAGCCAGAAGTCGTCTTAGATAGCTCTCAAACTCATCTATTTCTTCCTCGGTAAAATCTTTATAATAAATTTCTTTCATTTGATTAGAAACTTGAATATATTTATCTTGTAGGGCTTTATTTTTTTTTGTTAATTTTATTTTAATAGTTCGTCTATCATTTTCATCAGGCACCCGTTTTATATGAGCACCTTTTTCAAGATTATCCAACATGTGAGATAGTGTTGCTTTACTTAATGAGGTTCTTTTTTTAAGGTCTTGGAAGGAGATGTTATCTTTTTGCCAAAGTGGAAACATTACTCTACCTTGAGCAGCTGTTATTTCACTAACTTTAAAATCTCGAAGGATTTTAGCAAAAATCCGTTCTGATAATTTACGGATCTTTGTCATCAAAAATCCTCCTTCTCTAAGTTTTTCCATTTACTTTTCACATTTTTTAAATTTTTGTAATCTTTAAAATTCAATTAAAGTTTAAATTCAATCTGATTTAATTTATAATAGAATCTTGCATCCTTTGGGTTAAATCGAAGTATTGTATAATCGGGATCTTCCAATCCCTTTGGGTAATAGCTAACAGATCTATCTAACCAAAATTGTCTCTTTATCTCCATATCATCAATTACTTCTATTTCACCACCAAACATCACTCCTTTAAATTGTTCAGTGTCGCAAAAATAAACAGAGACTTTAGGATTTTCCTTTATGTGGTCTATTTTAGAAGAGCTAGTATTTGTTGAGAAATAAATTACATACTTATCTTCCAGATTATCATAGAATTCAGAAAATTCCCGATATCGTTCCTTATATCGTGTGTTGAGTAATGCTCTTGTTATGGGAAAACCATCAGAGTCAATAGTTGAAAAATATGCAACAAGAGAATTTTCTATCAACTCTATACTTAATCTTTTTACTTCATTTAATTCCATATACCTTACATCTTCATTTAGCTTAAATTAAATCTTAAAGGCTATTCTTGTTCTGGGTCAAATTGAACTTTTTGTAATTTGTAATAAAATTGTGCAGTTTTCGGTTTTAATCGTAGTAGGGTGTAATCTGGATCCTCTAAGCCTTTTAAGTAATATTTTGTCCACCAATCTAACCAAATTTTTCGCTTTATTTCCATATCATTAATTATTTCTACTTCACCTCCAAACATTACTCCCTTAAAGGCTTCAGGATCACAGAAATACACAGAAATTTTAGGATTTTTCTTAATATGGTCAGTTTTAGATGATGATGTATTAGTTGATATGTAAATCTCAAATTTATTGTCTAAACCAACGAAGAACTCGGAAAATTCTGGAAATTGTTCCTTATTTCTTAAGTTAAACATTGCTCTTGTTATAGGATATCCTTCGGAGTCAATGGTTGTTAAATAAGCTGCTTTCGAGGTTTCCATTAATTCCAAACTTAATATCTTTACTTCTTCTATTTCCATTTTATTTACCTCTCTTCATTTTTTTTATTTTATCTTAGATATTTCTCCTTATTTCATCTAATCTCTCCTTAGCTGAAGGGGTCTTATCGAAAGTCATCTTTAAGTTATTACAGAAATAATCATCACAATAAGCGCAATTTTCAAATCCTTTCTCCTGACAGCAACTACTTATTGGACACTCACTACACCAACCAAAATGCTTTCCTTGTGATGTACATCCATCACAATATAAATCTTCGGGTTTAAATGACATTGATTCACTTGACCATTCTTTTGCGACTTTTTTGATTTCTTCATAATCATCTTTTTGAGTGGCTAAATATGCAGGGCATTCTGAGCAATTAATTCCACAATACGCAATTATTTTTTCCATATTTATTTACCTTAAATCTTGAATTTTTTTTGTTCGATCGAGAACAAAATTGTTCGATCTAGAACAATCCAACCTTGTATATAAATCTTTTTTTTTTTCATGAAACAAATTGAAATCACAAATCTGTAGATTCTTATTCCAAAATTATTTAAATTTGTTTTAATTAATAGAATATCATAAATTTACACATCTCTTTAGTGAAAAACTATGATTGAATACATCTTTCTTGCTTTGTTCTTTATTTTTACTATAATTGAAGTGTTTGGTGAATATAAGGATAATGATAAAATCATCTATATTACTAAACCCCTCTTAATGCCGATGTTAATACTATTTTATATTTTTGGAGTAATTGATATATCATCAATAGCTAATGTTAATTGGTTGATTGTAGTTGCGTTAATCGGTGGCTGTGCTGGAGATATCTTCTTAATGCTCAAAAATGAAGAGAAATGGTTTTTATTTGGAATGGGAGCGTTTTTAGTTAACCAGATTTTCTATATTCTAGCATTCTTCTTCGCCATAACTAATTATTCTGCATTTAATCCTTGGGGTTTGTTTTTACTCGGACCAGCAATCTTAATTTTGATTTTTACAGTACCAAGATTCCTTAACAAAACCGAGGATATGAAAATTCCCGTAGTAGTCTATATGGGTGCTATTTTATTAATGCATATAGCAGCTTTAGTGCGACTATCAACAATTCAAGGATTAGGATCAATTCTGATTTATGTAGGTTCTATATCTTTCATTTTTTCAGATTCTTCAATAGCAGTAAATAAATGGGCAGGAGAATTTACAAACGCACGATTTATCATTATGACTACGTATGTAATGGCGCAATTCTACATTACTTTAGGCGCATTATTTCTGGTTTAATTATTAACCAGAAATTTATAATATCTTAATTCTTTTTTTTTTCTTTTTGGAATTATAGTTGGTTTAATAAAATAATAACCTCTTAAAAAATCAAATTAAAATTGTTGGAATTAATAAAAACCTACACATGTAAAAAAATTTTTAATTTAGCAATAATTTAATGTTAGTAGCATAGGATTTAAAAAAAAAGTGCCTCAATAGCTCAGCTGGTAGAGCGTTGCCTTGGTAAGGCAAAGGTCGGGGGATCATAATATGAGAGCATTTAGCTCGAAAAGGATAAGCCCCCTTGAGGCTCCATTGGAATAAAAGCGCCGGTGTGGCTTAGCTGGTTATAAAGCATTTGAGATAATCTTATGTTTAATAGGCGCCAGACTCATAATCCTACTGAAAAAATGGGTCAGACTGGATGTATTCTGGAGGTTCGAGGGCTCAAATCCCTCCACCGGCATTCTTATTATTATATGAAAGACTTTTAATTTAGGATAGAGGGAGATTTTTAAAAGCAGATTTTCTCTTTTTCGAAATATTTTTTTTAATTAGAAAGGATGACTATTAAAGCTTTAAATCCATATTATAAATTTAGATTATTT
>CAYNEU010000763.1:0-1602 GCA_964396275.1 uncultured archaeon
CCAGCTAATCTAGGAAAACTAAAATTCTCAACATAATTATACAACCGTTCTTTATTAAATGGAAGATCCTCTTGAGATTTTATATTTATCAAGTTCCTTTCAATTTTTATTGATGTTAAAGATCTGTTTTATTTAATAAATAAAATATATTTTATGAAATTCAAATGTTTTGAGAAATGGTTCTTTTTATTTTTTTATTAGAATTGTTATATATTGAATAATATCAATAACATTAAACTATAAAATATTAATCTGTGATGAGATCATCAACAAAATAAAAGTTGAATTTGAATTATTTCAAAAAAAACTTGTTTTTCTTGTCTAAATACACTTAATATTTTCCTCTAATAAATATAATCAATATATTTTAATAGATAATTATTATTTTTAGTTATAAAAGTCCAAAAAGGTGATTTAATATTTATAAGAAAATATTAATTGGGATTGACGGATCAGAACATTCATATAAAGCTATATTAAAAACACTAAATTTTCAAAAATTGAGTAAAAGTGAAATAATTCTGTTTCATTCTGTAGAGCATCATGCTGAACCAACGGGTGGTATGTTACCATCACCATTGTATGGTATTCATCATATCTATAGTATTTCAGATCCAGAATTACAGAGAATAAAATTAGTATATGAAAAAAATGCCCAATCAATTATACATAAAGCTAAGGAAATCTTTAGAGAAGAAGGAATAGAAGTAGACGCGCGCTTAGTTTATAGAAATGATCCCGTTACATACATCAAAGAAACAGTAAAGACAGAAAACGTTGATCTGGTTATAATTGGCAGTAAAGGCACTCATTCTCTTCTTGAAGAAATTTTACTAGGCTCTGTTGCAGAGAAAGTCTTAAGACATGTTCCTTGTGATATTTTAATAATTAGATAATGAGTTCTTAATTCTTTTTTTTTTAAATTTCCAGACATACTCTATGTAGATATTATTTTAACTACAATTTATTACTATAGAAACTAAAACATTTGATTTATTACCCTAAATTTTAAAAAGGATTGAGATTCAATAATTTTTTTTGAAAAAAAAAGTTTTAATGTAAAAAAATAGGAAGTTATTTATTAGAATTCATTTGTTAATTTTTTTGCATCTCTTCTGTCTAACCACTTTATTACTGCTGTCTTTAAGAAATTATTACCAACAAATACAAGCAAAGCAAATAGCCAAATAAAGCCTGCAAATGTCCAACCAATTGGGGCCATAAAAATCCCCACGGCAGCAAAAATAGTTGCTATTAATTGAGTTGATTCACAGGTTATAAAAAGTATTTTTGATGGGAAAGGTCTTTTCCAAAAGTTATCTCCTTCTGTTCGAGTAAGATATATTGTCATATGACCGGCAACTGCTAATTTTAAAAATATAAAAGTCTGAAGTGTTGCAATACCTAATTGAAAAACGAATTTTCCAATCAAAAATATGGAAAAGCTAAAAAGAACTCCTGATATGCCTAAAATGGAGGATATAATCAGAATTCTTTGCATTCTCCATCTAACTGGTTTTATAGCGATCTTCGTATTATCAAAAGCAATTGTCATTATTGGTAAATCATTTAAAAGAGCTAATATAACTATCATTATAGCAG
>CAYNEU010000764.1:0-3924 GCA_964396275.1 uncultured archaeon
TACGTTCATTCACTTTTTTAATCATCAATCTCTATTATATATTTATAAATGAAAAATATTATTATCTCCGGAACACCTGGCTGTGGAAAAACTTCGGTAGCAAGAGAAATTTCTAATTTAATTAAAGCTAAATTAATTTCTTTGAATGAATTAGCAATTTCAGATGAATTTTCGTTTGAGTATGATAAAGAAAGAAAAACTTATATTGTAGATTTTGAAATATTTCTCCCTTATATTATAGATAAAATTGAAGATATTAAACAAGAGAATCTACCATACTTGATAATAGAAAGCCATTTCTCAGATATTATTCCAGAAAAATTTATTGATTATGTATTTATTTTAAGATGTGATCCAGATGAATTATTCAAAAGATTAGAAATAAAAAATTTCGATAGAAAAAAAATTACTGAAAACATTCAAGCAGAAATTCTAGGTAATTGTGCCAATTATTTTATTCAAAAACAAATAGAAGCACCTATCTTTGAAATCGACACGACAAATACTAATATTGAGACTATAGCAAGAATTATCGTTGAAATTGTAGTTGAAAATAATAATGGAGAAAATTATAAGATTGGAAAAGTTGATTGGCTTGAAAAGTTATTTGAAGAGGATCGTTTAAAAGAGTTTTTTGATTAAATAAGGTAAATTATTAAAGGAAACCAAATGAAGTATGAAATTCTAGATATTGATGCTTTAGGCAGAATAGGAAAACTAGAAGTCAACAATAAACAGATGATCACACCAAATCTTTTTCCTGTAGTACACCCTTTTAAAAATGTAATTCCACCTTCAGATTTAATAAATTTTGGTGCTCAATCTGTTTTTACGAATGCTTATATCCTTTTTCAAAATGAATTTGCAAAAGAAAATGTCTTAAAGAAAAAAATTCATCAATATCTTAATTTTGATGGTCTTATTGCCACCGATAGTGGGGCATTCCAGCAATATATGTATCACACTTCTGGTATGAAGATTGAAGCTGAAGAGATCGAATGGTTCCAAGAAAATATTGAATCAGATTTTCCTGTGATCCTTGATATTCCCGTACAACCAGATGACACTTATGAAATTGCAAAAACCAAAGTTGATGCTACAATAGATCGGGCAAGAGAGAATATCAAAAGACGATCCAATGAAAATTGTGTATGGTTTGGACCGATTCATGGTGGAAAATACCCAGACCTTCTAACAAGATGTATTAATGAAATGAATCAACTAGATTTTGGTGTCTATGCAATAGGGGGATTGGTAAAATCTTTTCTTGATTACAGGTTTGATGTAGCTCTTCAAATTTTATTGAATGTGAAAAAAATTATAAACCTAAATAAACCATTACATATGTTTGGGTTAGGATTACCTCAGTTTTTTTCTTTAGTGGTCGCATGCGGTTGTGATTTAATGGATTCTGCAGCATATATATTATATGCTAAGGAGAATAGGTATTTTACATTATCCACGGGTACAAAAAATCTTGAAGATTTAGAGGAATTTCCTTGCCACTGCCCAATTTGTACAAAATTTAGTCCAAAGGAACTTAAGAAATATGAAGATGAATTACGAATTAGACTTTTAGCAGAACATAACTTATATCTTTCTTTTTCTGAATTGAAAACAATAAGACAAGCAATAAGAGAGGGGAATTTATGGGAACTAGTTGAACAACGTATAAGAGCACACCCCACTTTAGTCAAAGCAGCACGTATTTTAAAAAAAGAATCACCAACATTTGAACTCTATGAAAAAGTTTATAAGAAGCATGGGAGAATGTTTGTTTCTTCTGATGATATTTATAGACCTTTGATTAGCAGATACGAGAAGAGAATTAATATCAATTATCGCGTTCCAGAAGATGTACAATTTTTAATAATATTACCAGAATTGGATGCTAGAGGAGAAAATTCTCCAACAATCCAAAATTGGCTTAAAGTGATAAATGATAATATAATAATACCTCTTAAAGACATACATATTGTATTTAATTCTTTCTATTTTGGAATAATTCCACTTGAATTAATAAGTACATATCCGATGGGACAATATGAATCCATAACTATCTCAGAAGAGGATGATGATCTTTACAAGAATTCAGTTAAAAAGGCAAACGCTTTTATTAATCAAAATTATGAAAAGTATCATAAATGTGGAGTATTAATTCCCCAAGACTACATAAATCAATTTAATGAAGTTGTAGAATTTAACCCTGCTAATCCAATTCATGGATTAGAGCCTATTTTAAGTTCAAAATTTCGATCAAAATATTCTATTTTTACTAATTTAAACGAGTTACTACAATTCTTTAGAGATGAATAAAGTATATGTTGGTATTAGAAAAGGTTTTTGCCTATGGACACGCAAATATTCTCTGTACGCATAGTACAACTATAGAAATTACAAAAGAAAAGAGTTTGACAAAAAAAGGAAACTGCATCATGGGAATTAATGCTTCAAAGGCTTGTTTTGATTTAAATCCCAATTTGAAAAAAAAAATAAAAGATGGATGTAGAATCAAAATCACCTTAAAATTAAATTATCTCCAAGATTCTTTTTTTGGTTTTGGAAGTAAGGAAATGAGATTATTGGATAAAAATGACATGGTTTTTCGTAAAAGCAATTTCATTTGTGATAGAACAGTTCTGATAAATTGTACGAAATCTTCCAACGAAATAAACCGTGAACTAATCGAAAATCTAAAAATTCCAGGAAAAAAATTATCAATCATATTTGAAATAAATGAGAGAAATGGGAAAGCATAGCCAAGCTGAGATCTTATATATAAAACTTAAAAAAGTAGATGGACAAGCTTTCATTAATTTTTTAAGAAAAAAGTTAAAGAACACTCAATTTATCACCCCAAAATTTAAAATTTTACGTGAGGAAGAATATTTACTATTTCCTATAGTAAAAGACCAAGCTCTAATTGATATAGTAATTTCTTTAGTAGATAAAAAGATTAATTTCGACATAATTCTCAAGAAAGGAATACCCAATGAAAATTATAAATTTAGAACACTTCAGGAAGCATTAGAAGGTATAATACCGGATAGATATTCTGATATAATTCCAAAATCATATGATATTGTTGGACATATAGCCGTTATTGAGTTTGATAAATTTATTAATATTGATGAGGAGGAATTAAATGTTTACAAGCAGAGGGTTGCTATGGCGATATCAAGTGTTAATAAAAATGTTAAAACCGTTTATGAGAAAAAAAGTCAAATAAAAGGAAAATATCGATTACGAGAATTAGAAGTTTTGTATGGTGATGATAAATCTGAGACCACTCATAAGGAAAATGATTGTATTTTTAAGCTCGATGTTAAGGATACCTACTTCTCTCCAAGATTAGTTTTCGAACGACGAAGGATCGCTTCAACTGAGATACAAGGAGGTGAGATAATCATTGATATGTTTGCTGGCGTTGGAACTTTCTCTATTCAAATTGCAAAAAATTATAATGTTAGAATTTATGCTTTTGATATTAACCCTAATGCCTATGAATATTTGAAGGAAAATATCGAATTAAATAACCTAAAGGGAACCATTTTTCCAAACAACATTGATGTAAAAGATCTTCTTAAACCTACTAGTCAATTAGGCAAACTATTAAATAATAAAGCAGATAGAATAATCATGAATTTACCCGAAGACTCAATTAAGTTTACTGATTTAGCTTGCTTCTTAATGAAAGACTCTGGTGGGATTTTGCATTTTTATCATTTCTCAGAAAAACCAACTCCTACAGAAAAAACTTTAAAGAATCTTGAGAAAGAACTTACTCGTCTTAATTGGGAAATTGAGTCTGTAGTAAATTCTAAAATCGTAAAACATTATTCGCCTAAATCTGAATTAGTCGTTTTTGATATAAAAGTAAGAGCTTCAAAATAAGAGCGGACCTAGCAGGATTCGAACCTGCGA
>CAYNEU010000765.1:0-3997 GCA_964396275.1 uncultured archaeon
TATTAAGTTTTTTTAATTACTAAAAATGAAGAAGAAAATTAAACTATGCATAATGATGTAATAAAATGAGAGAAATTAAATTTCCTGAAGGATTTACCTGGGGTGCTGCAACCTCAAGTTATCAGATTGAAGGTGCTTGGAATGAAGATGGTAAGGGAGAAAGCGTTTGGGATGCTTTATGTCATACAAAGAATGTAATACGTAATGGTGATACAGGGGATATTGCATGTGATCATTATCATCAATATAAGCAAGACGTCCAATTGATGAAAGAAATGAACCTTCAAGCGTATCGGTTTTCAGTGTCATGGCCTCGCATTTTTCCAACTGGTAAGGGAAATGTAAACCCTAAAGGGGTCGAGTTTTATGATAATTTAATAAATGAGTTAATTGCTAATGATATTGAACCATTCATTACGCTTTATCATTGGGATTTACCACTCGAATTCAATAAGTTAGGAGCATGGGAAAGTCGTGAAGTTATAGACGCTTTTACTGATTATGCTAGTTTCATGTTCGATAAATTTGGAGATCGTGTAAAGAAATGGATTACTTTCAACGAGCCTTTAGTTTTTGCTTTATGGTTTCAGTTTCTTGGTCTTTATGGTAAGAAAGATATCGCGGCAGGAATGCGCATGACTCACCTAGTCAATGTAGCACACGCTAAGGTCATAGAGGCATATCGCGAATCTGATAATTCTGATGGTCTAATTGGAATAACTCTTAATTTAGATCCGGTATATCCTAAGACAGACTCATCACTGGATAATGAGGCTGCCAGTATCGTTGATGGTATCATTAATCGTTGGTATTTAGATCCAGTTTTAAAGAGTGAATATCCAAGTGATACTCGGGCACTCCTTGAAAAATATTTTAATTTCCCTTCAATTCCAGATGAAGATATACTATTACTTAAGGATAACCCATTAGATTTCTTGGGCATTAATAATTACAGTTGTGCTCGAGTGAAATTAGAGAAACCAATAAAAAAACCCACAGATTTTTACAGGATTCTTTTACCAAGTAAACCAGAAAAAGGAGTTGAAGTTTCAGATGTAGACTGGGAAGTATATCCAAATGGACTATATGATCTACTAAAGCGAGTGGATAAAGATTACCAACATCCTCTTATATACATAACAGAAAATGGTATGGCATGTAAGGATGAAATTATCAATAATAATGTAGTACAAGATGACGATCGGTTGAGTTATCTAAAACGGTATTTAGGGGCCGCAAGTAGAGCAATAAATGAGGGTGTAAATCTAAAGGGTTATTTTGTTTGGTCATTGATGGATAATTTCGAATGGGTAGAAGGTTATTCAAAGCGCTTCGGGATAATTAGAATTGATTATGAAACGCAAGAAAGAATGTGGAAAAAAAGCTCTTTTTGGTACAGGGATGTAATAACGAATAATGGTTTTGAAATTAGCTAATTTTTTTTAAAGAAAAATTTTTGTTTTATTTTACTTTTAATATTAACCAATGAGAGTTGCTTTTAGTAAAATCAAAATCACTCCAAAAGATTATATTAGTATGCCCATGGCAGGATATGCTCGACCAGATGCTTGTTTGGGAAAATTAGATGATATCTATGCGTATGGTGTTTTAATTGAAGAAAGTGAATTAAATAACAAAAAAAAGCAGGTAATTCTAATTTCACTTGACACATTAAAAGTACCGTTGGTTCTAGGTAATTATATTAAGGAGAAGATTGGTGCTAAGTTCACATATTTAGAATCCGAATATATCTTCATTCACGCTACTCATACTCATTCAGCTCCAGATTTAACAGGTGAATTTCACTGGCCGGGAGGTGCTTTTAATTTTCTACGAGGTGTTATGTTTGGTGTTAATAGAACCGATCGATATATAGTATGGTTTACTCATCAAATTGTTAAAATGGTAGATGAACTCTATAAAAATTTAGAGCCTTGTAAATTAGCAATGAAAAAAGAAAAGTTTAATCCAAAAATCGTAATACACAGAAAATTTCCAATGAAAGAAATACAACCAGAATTAGGAGTTGTTGTTTTTCGTGCTTTAAATGGTAATGAAATAATTGGTTGTATTATTAATTACTCCTGTCATCCTACAACACTTTCCTTTCTCAATAATAAGTTATCTGCTGATTATCCTGGACGTATAATCTTTAAAATAAATGAATTAACAAAAAATATAGTTAAAAGTGCTTATTTTAATGGACCTGCTGGAAATTTAAACCCAATAACGACGTGTGGAACTGATTTTGAAAGATTAGAAAAAAACTTATCACTTGTTAATGATCAGCTTGGAACTTATCACTACACAGAGAATATAGGATTTATAATTGGTGAAGAAGCTTTAAAATTAGCAGAATCTATTCCAGATGATGCTTTTTTTGAAAAATTAAGAGTATCAACTTACTTAAAACACCTCTGGATTCCATTAAAAGATTATAGATATTTTTCAAAAATATGGTATAAGAATAAATTAATGTTCATGTTAAAAAAACATTTAATAATCCCTATTTTAAGAAATATGAATATAAATTTTCCTATATTTGCAATTAAGCACAAATTATTTAAATCCAGAGCAGAATCAATAGTGCAAATTTTACAATTTAAAATTTTTAAGAACTCAAATGAAAATTCAGAAAAAATAGATATTATTCTTATTCCAGGTGAACTATATGAAGAAATTGGCAAACAATTGTTTGAAAAAGCTCCAAATGGAGCAGAAAATACATTAATATTTCAAAATGTTAATGATTGGATTGGATATTTATTTCAAGCAGAAGATTACATAGGGCACGGAGGGTGGGAAGCGTTTGCAGGTTTTAGTCCTCTATGTGGATATTATATAGAGAAAGGTATTTTAGAACTTTTTAAGGAGATAAAAAAAAATTGTATATAGCTATTTCTGAATAAAAAATATTCATATTAATTTAACTTACTATCTCGTAAGATTTGTTCCAAGCTTCTAAATTAAGCATTTTTATATTTTTTATGAAAATCTCTTCTGAAATTTTGTCTTCTTGAATTAATAAATCATTTATTCTTGACATAATAGAGTTTTCAATTTTTCTAAGGTCAACTTTTCTGTTCACAGGTTTAGATCTTGCATGCTTTAACCAAAACCAATCAGAATCAATCATGGGATATGGTCCGGGGGGATAATATTTTTGCCCTTCAATAGGGAAAGCATAAGGTTTATAAATACTTACACATGGCAGTGTAGTTCCTGTAAACCAATGAATTGATTTCCTTCCTTCTCTTAAATGGGAAACTTGAGACCCTGTTGACTCAAAAGCTCCATGCATGCAAATTCCTGCTTGATGTTCCCTCAAAAATTCCATCATTAGTTTGGGTGTTATTTTTCCTATGTTCTCATTCAACAAAATTGAGGTTTTTCCTCCTCTTGAATAAGGAGAGGGAATAGTAGAAATTGGAGATCCAGAAAAAGCTTCAGCAAAATCGAATTCTTTTTCATTTTTACAATAATTTTTTTCGATTGCATATTCAATTATTCCTTTTTTTCTGAAGTCTCCCTTACCTCTAATAGTAATACCGTTTGAAATTGATCGTACATCTTTAACCTTTTCTACAATCCACCATTTATCAGCAGTCTCTAAGACGTATGCTTCTTTATGATCGGCAATTATAAACGAATTATGATACATCCAACTCGGATCGTCGAATGAACAACCACCTCCTTGTCCAAATTTTTCTAATAAATCAATTATTATCTCCATTGCTTCCTTTGCTGTTTTACCTCTCTCAAGACCTAACCTTAATAAATCCATTCCTAATAATCCAATACTTCTTAGAGGCTCATATGTATATACTGCTTCATTTCCAATTACCACTCCATGCTCATTAGTACCCATTTCGGCCCCCCATATCCAAAATGGATGGCTTAATAAAATTGCACAAGTTTCTGAAACTTGAGGGATTTCTATATAAGTACATTTTAACATATCTCCTTTTTTAAAGATCATTCGGGGGCAATATGTTAT
>CAYNEU010000766.1:0-5788 GCA_964396275.1 uncultured archaeon
TTTTCTAAAAATGTGTTATTACTTGAAGATTCCAAGCGAATACCATATCGCTTATTAGAAGAGCAGTTATTATTTGAAAATATGTTATAATTACTAGAGGAAAGTGCGTGAATACCGTTTCTTTCATTAACTAAACAGTCATTTTGAAAGAAAGTATTATTACTTGAAGTATCTAATTCAACACCATAAAGTCCATTCAAGGAACAATTGTTTCGCAAGAACCTATTATAATTATTCGAATTTTTCAAGTGAATACCTACATTATCGTTTGAGGAGCAGTTATTCTCTAAGAATGAGTTATTACTTGAAAATTCCAAGCGAATACCATAACGTGGATTCGAAGAACAGTCATTCCCAGAGATTGTGTTATTACTCGAAAATTTTAGGTGTATCCCCGCAAATGTCTCAGAGAGAGTATTGTTATAGATTTTTGCGTTTTCACAATGAACTAAATAAATTCCTCCGTAATCTATATTAATAGTGGAGTTGAAAAGGATACAATTTTCAATTATGAAAAATACATCTGAATTTTGAATATGGATAGGACTATTAGAACCTGTTCCATTAATTATTAAATTGGCAAGAATATATGGATCTGTTTCAGTTCCTTGACCAGAGCACCAAGGTTGACTCACAGCCCATGTCCAATTATATGCTCCGATTCCTGAAGCATCTCCGTCTATAAATATTGGATATACTCTATGTTTATAACATATAGGATATATATCTTGGCTGTTTGCTGTTCCATATATCTTATGGGGATCATCTCCAATACCATCACAGTCTAAATCAAATCCTATATAATTATCCCAGTAATTTCCAATTGTACTTGAATTCCAAGTATTTAAAATCCCATTATCCTCAGCATGTTTTCCATTTTTCTTAAAGTAATTTTCAAATATTTTGTTATTATCACTATCAGATCTGAGCATTAATCCATGTTTCAGATTCTTTTCAATTAAATTACCTTTTAAAATGTTTTTATCAGCATGCCACAGGTAAATACCAGCATCATCATTATTTATGATTTTATTATTTGTAATATTAGTATAGACAATTTCGCCGTATAAATAGATTCCATACGCTAAATTTACGCCACTATCTTTACCATTATTCTTTATATCATTTCTAGAAATTGTATGGTTCATATTAGTTCCATAGAGGTTAATACCATGTCCATTTTTATTATCTTGTACAACATTGTTTGAGATATTTACAAAACTACTCTGATCAACTCGAATTCCTGTGTTAACATTTCCAGAGATATTATTTTCTAAAATTTGAATAAAATTGGTTTCATCGAGTTTTAAGCCATAGAGAGTGTTATTCGTGAAATTATTTCCATATACAAGGGTATTATTAGTATTATACATATTTAGACCATAATAAGTATTATAGAATTCATTATCAATTATCTTGCCATTGGTGACGTTTAAAAAAGAAAGTCCATAACCACTCACAGCCGAATTTCTAAAGATACATTTTGTTATTTGAAAATATTTACGTGAATTTGTAATTCTAAAGCAATATCCTGCACCTATATTATATTCAAAAACATGGCCATCAATAATGTAAGGATTATTTATTGACCCATTACCACCACCAAACCATGGTTGCGTTTCTGCCCATGACCAATTATTTAAACTTCCCGGAAGATCGTCTATAAGTACATCATAGTGTGTGTCAGATAGCTTTATTTTTTCGTTTATGTAATTTGATTCTGTCTGATCTGTATAATTATTACGTTTTATAGTTAAAATTAAAAAACTAATACAAAAAAGACTAAGAATCAAAATTAATTTAGCCTTAAATGATCTATTTTCTTTAAATTTTAGATTTTTAATTTATATCAACTCATTTTTTAATTAAAATTGTTTTAAGCATCAATATGATGCTTTAATGAGAACTCAAGTGTTCTTGCTTATATGATTACAGTTCCAATAGTTACACAAAAGTTTCAAGAGTACTTGAAAGTTCCAAGCTAAAATATAAATAAAGTATTAATTGATATTTTATTTATTAGATTTAGATTTTGCATTATTATGTCGACAAGTAATAAAAATTATCCTCCAAAAAATATATACGACCCTTTAAGCGAAATTATTCCTGATTATGATCATATTATTTTATGGATGCTTTATAACAATCATAGTTGTATGTGGGCGGATTTTAATGAAGAACCAATGCAAATACCTGGAGGGACATTATCAAGACATTTAAAAAAGTTAATGGCTTTAGATTATGTTGATAAAATTTCGAGAGGGTTGTACAAAATTACCTTAGAAGGGAAAAAGAAATTTCACGAAGTTTCTAGTGTGAAAAAAAAGGTTCGAAAGCTTAATTATCCTCCAAGAGTGATATTAAGAAGTGGAAGAAATTATGATCATTGGATTCTCTGGATGGTATATAACAATCAATATTGCAAAAGAAGTGATTTTTTTAAGAAACCTCTGTCTATTAATCAATCATCTTTATCAAAAAATCTAAACATTTTAATAGTGAAAGGTTCTATCATAAAGCAAGATGGAAAATATCTAATTACCCAATCAGGAAAGATAGAATATTCCAAAATGCTAGAAAGTTATGATTTAGACCGACAAACACTCTTAGAAGAAGAAAGTAAACGAATAAGAGAAATGACAAATAAAACCCAAGCTTTTTTTGCTAAATATCGTATCAAGGACAAACCAATTCAAATCCAGTTTATTAAAATGCTTTTAGAATTTAGTTATGATAAGGTAAAGACACTATTGAAAAGTGAAGAAGATTTTCACAAAATATTACTCTTTTTTGCTATGAACCATCCAAATCGCTATCCTGAATATATATCTCGAGAAAATTTTTCAAAGCTATATAACATCAAACAAACCACCTTGGATTATTATTTAATGGAAATATGTGATGGGAAAATCTATCCAGTTCGTTTCTTTAAGTTAAAAGGGCTTTCTAGCGAGATTTATTACTTTAAAACAGGGGGAAAATTAGAGAAAATGCTAAAGATCATAACCCAAGAGCATATTGCTGATTTTTCCTACAAAAATGAGTTAAATTCAGAAAAAGGCGATCAATCAGCTATAAAAAACATCGATGGCATCATAAACGCAGTATTGGATGAATCATGTGGAACTTTGATTCATAAAGACTTTAAAGAAGCATTAAAAGAATTACTTCCGAATTATATAAAATATCTTACCTATAAGATTGAAACTAAAAAAGAATTAAAGGATTCTTATGATAAAATTGAACAGGTTATATGGCAAAGTATCGCAGAAATCTTTGAAAAAGAAGCTCGCCATGAATTAAAAAATCAGTACGAAGATAAAATCGAAGAAATTGAAAGAAAACTTGAATCAGATCCTTTGAATTATAATTTGTATAATTTAAAACTAAAAACATTAATTTATTTTAATCAATACAATACTGTATTGACTTTATTAGAAGAAATGCTTGAACTTTTTCCTGATAATGAAATTAACCTCAAGATGAAACAAGCATCTATTTTGAAGAGACTTAAGGATCCAAAAGGAGGATTAAAAATCATAAATGATTTAGTCAGTAAATTTCCTGAAAACAATGAACTTCAAAATTATAAGGCTCATTGGTTAAAATATCTGGACAGGCGAGACGATGCTATTGCAATTATTAAAGTTTTGATCGAAAATCAACCCGAAAATGGGTTTTATTATGATAGTTATGGAGAAATCTTAATGTATTTTGAAGACTACAAAGAAGCCATTAAAAAATTTGGAAAAGCTCTTTCTCTTAATCCCAATGATTGGTATATATATCAAACATATTGTAAACTAGGGATTTGCTATAAAGCTTTAGGGGCGGACGTTCTAGCATTGCGCGATCTTACTAAAGCCAAAGAAATTATTAATACTATGACTTTATCTCAAGAAACAAAACAAAAATGGCTTGTCATTGTGGATCTTTTTCTTAATTAATAGTATTTATATGGTTAAGCTTTATCATATTAGATTAAAATAAAAAAAATTTTTTTTTAAATTTCTTTTTTCCTGAAAATAAAAATTCTCTAAAATTTAATTATATTTATATTCGCTTAAGTTAATTATATTTAATAAAAATAGAAAATGAACATTATAATGACAGTACGCGAATCAATAAATAATATACGAGCAAAATTATACAATTTTGCGACAAACTTTAAAGTTGTGAAGTTCAGTGCTATGATCGTCATGGGAGGATATATCTTGTTGCTTATAATAGGAGTTATCATCGCAGCTTTCCTCGATCCAGATGGTTATACTATTTTGGATAATTGGATATCAGATTTGGGATCAAGTGATCATACTCCCGCTCCATTTTTATATGATATTGCATGTATCATAGCAGGTTCTATGACCATTCCACTTACTTACTATATGGAAAAATTACTTGCTCCATTACCTAAGAGACGTGAACTAGGAGAACAACATTATTCTCGATTACGTTTTCGTTTAAGTAGTTTTGCTTTTTTATTTAGCCTTATTGGGAATTTCGGCTATATCGGGGTAGGAATCTTCAGTGCAGACCGTGATTATGATTTCTTATCGGTTTTAGGACAAGGACCACATGGTATTATGTCATATCTCGCTTTTGGGGGATTTACATTTGGAGCTTTCTTCATGGGATGGTTAATTGTATTATATAATACTAAGATTCCAAAAATTCTGGGGATCTATGGTATATTTGGGCCATTAATTGTCACTATTCTGAATTTAATTGATGGTACTCCCTTGCTAGAATGGATGCTACTCTTCTCAATATTAATTTGGATAATACCTCTTTCCCTCATCGTGTTAATAAAACCGGACTTAGTACCAAGATAAAACCTAAAAATACACAAAAATATTTCCTATTTTTTTTTAAATAAACTCTAAAAATTAATATTTATTGCGGAATTTGATATATCCATAATCGATATTTATTTTTTTGAATTAGTTAGTGTTTCATTGATATGAGTAAGAAAAGCAGTGAAAAAATTGATGTTATTGCTGATGCAATTGAACAATCGATGAAAAAAGGACATATAAGCACATTAATATTGTTAGCTCTGGAGAAAGGGCCTTCTCATGGTTATAGCTTAATGCACACTATAAAAGAGGATACATACGAAGTCTGGAATCCAACCGCTTCTTCTTTATACCCTCATCTTTCATCACTTACAGAAAAAGGCTTAATTGAATTTACAACAGAGATGGATGGAAAGAGAGAGAAAAAGGTTTATGAAATCACAGAGAAAGGCAGAAAAACTTTAAGAAAACTCCTTGAGAGACAGCAAAATATGCGAAAATCTCTTCTTTCAATGATTATGTCAACGATAGGGCTCACAAATTTCTCCCTCCCCAATGATTTCGAAGATTTATTTAGTCCAGACTTAATTGATGATGCAAGTTTAATCGGAAAAACTAATGATGAGAAACTCAAGATTCTTTCAAAAAGAAAGCTTATCTTATCAAAAATAGTTGACAAATTAGAAAATTTTGTTAACGAGATTAACCAAAGAATTGAAAGTTTAAAAATAGAGAATAAATAATTATCATTTCGAAAGATCTCTAAGTAATTAATCTCGTCTAATCATACGACTTTTTTAATTTTTTTATATATTGAAACATGATATATTCGATTGCGATATATTTATAAATCAGAAGACTATTTTATAAATAAGTTGGATATATAAGATTAAGACATATCCAAAAATAGAATATATTTAAATTGCAAATTGAAAGCTTAATTTAAGATCTAATTAATATTGGTGGCTACATCTCATGAAAGTTTTATTAAC
>CAYNEU010000767.1:0-6084 GCA_964396275.1 uncultured archaeon
TATCATAAATATTTAATAATTATAATGAAACTGAATTTTAGTAATAATTTTTTGGAGTTTAAATTCAAAATTAATAAAAAGTGGTTCTTTAATTAGAGTAATTTTTAAATAAAATCTAAACGAATTAATTGATTTTTCTATTTTTCTATTATGTTTTCTTTTATTGCTGTCCCAAAATGAGTAGCTCCAGGTCCAATATGAACTAAAACATCATCTCCTATTTTTATATCAACAACTGATTTAGCTTTCCCACTTATATCGACTAATCGAACTGTTTCAGCATTTTGGCAGATACAACTTAAATTTATCTTTTTGATATCTCGCAAAACTTCCAATTCAAATCTTAACATTGGCCGGGTTTCAATCTTGACTCTTCCAATTGAAACAATTCTCGCTTCTCCTTTATGAGTGACAGCTAATACTCGATCTCCACCTTTCAATTCACTCAGGTATTTGGTACGATAAATTCTTTCAGGATCATCATCAGGTACTAAAACGTAAGATGAAACATCACCAGCATTAACTCTAAATGGCCTTGATGAAACAAACTGAGTTTCAAAAGTCTCAGAATGAATTAAGCAGAACCCTAGAGCAGTGGAACCAACTAAAAATCCCTCTCCGATTTTGAGAAGGGAGGTTGAATCGAGACAAACTCTTTCAGCTTCAGGAATTCTTTGAATATTAGTTATCTTAGCTTTAGTTAAATCAATATGAATTCTAGTTTGGATCAGTTTCTTCAACTCAACAATATCATCTACTATTTTTGGCTTTATAAGGACTCCATCTACCCCTTTTTCTAGGATTTTTAACATTAATTCAGCTTCCTTAATTGAATCAACTAATGCAATCAAATCTGTATCATTTGAATGTATTTCAGCTATAAGGTTTTCAAAAGGAATTATTTTCCAATCCTTAGCGGAAACAATGATGAAATCAAAATATCTTGTTTTCGATAGTTCAATAATTTCCCTTTCATCTTCCTTGCTTTTTAATTCAATAAAGAATCCAATATTTTTATTTATAAATCTCTCACTAATTAAACTTTCTTCAAATTTTTTTTTATTATCATAAATTAGATATTTGGTAGGGATATTAGGGTCTTTTGAATAAAGCACTATCCTTTCAATTTTTTCAAATTCTTTAACTGTCTCTTGAGAAACTAAAAAATTTAAAATATTTTTATTCAAAGCTTCTTGTATCAATTCTTTGAAATTATCACCTTTAGATTCGAAGTCTAATATTATTTTTTTTATCATGCTTAAAAATTGGTCTAGGCTAAACTTTTTTGATGAGAATTATTTTATTATATTATAGCAAATAATATTAAATTTTTAAGTTAGAAAAATCATATAATTCATAAATTAGATATTGAATAAAATAATATTGGAGTTGAAACGCTTATCGGGTTAAAGAAAAAGCTTTTTCCACGAAAAGGAAAAGAGAAAGATGACCTTGTGGCGAAGGCTAAAGGTCACATTCACAAACTAAACATGATGAACAAGAATTACAACAAACGCGCTGAGATAAGCCGCAAAAACGCTAAAATCGCATTAAAACGTGGAGAAAAAGATCGGGCAAAGAGTTATCTTGTACAATATAAAGCCTATCAAGCGAAGGTTGATCGATCTAATAATATCAGGTTAAAGATTGAAAGACAGATTCAAGCGATAGAAGAAGGAATGCTAATCTCCCAAACTGGAGATGTGATGGGGGGAATTCGGGATGAACTTGAATATATTGCAACAAAAGCTTCTCCCACTAAAGTAGCCGAAATATCAGAGGATTCTGAAGCATATGTTTCTGAAATCGAGGAAGCAGCAGAAATTTTAGCCGGTGATCCAGAAATCGATCTTGCTATTGATGTTACTGATGAATTAAATCAACTTGAAACAGAAATGCTTCTAGATCAAGGAGGAACAATGCCTGAAATTCCTTCAGATGATTTACAATATATACCTGAAATTGATGAGTTGGAAGAGGAAGCTGAAGTTAAGTCAAAAGATCAATTGAAAGATGAGATTGACAAGCTTCGTAAGGAACTGCAAGGATAAGTTTTTAATGTTAATCTAATTTACTTTTTACCATTCTTCTTTATCAATTTGAAATATGATAATATCTATTTTAATTCATTTAAAGCAAGAACCATATTTTTCACTTTTTTGATAGCAATTTCATAACCATCATTTTCTCCAAAAACCTTTAGCGGATAGAAGCCACAATCTGGCTTAATTATTAAATTCTCTCTCCCATATTGTTCTATTCCTTTTCTAATATAATTTTTAAGATAGTCAACGTTTTCTACATAATCATCAATATTTTTATCGGGAATAGGAGCAAATTTAGATTCTACCGTTCCCAATGCTAAGAATTTATCAGTTTCTTGGAAATGTTTTTTTTCAAAAATCTTAAAATTCTCCTCGTTTGTACTGAATTCATGGTCCAAAATCTTCACATTTGTTTTTAAAAGAAGATCACGTAAATTGGGACTAATTCTTCCACATACATGGATCGATGTTAACCCTTTTATTCCTGATATTGTTTTATTGATAGTTTCAATAATAAAATCTTCTGAATGGAATAAAAATTTCCTTCCTACTAACAATCCTAATATTGGTTCATCACAAGAAACAATATCTATTCCTATATCACTATAGGTGGCGGCTATTTGCTTTATAATTTCAGCAAACTTATTCACGATCCAATCAACCATCACAGCTCGTGGTTCTTCAAAAATTATTGGTTTTAAACCCTTAGCGATCTCATTTTTCAGTATTGTCTCAAATGTTAAAGTGAATGGCCCAGTTAAACAAGCTTTAGTGCCTTTAATTTTTGCCTTAAGGTCGGGATATTCGTTAAAAAAATTGACAATAAATTTTCCATATTCTAGGGCAATTGGTTTTTTTGGTACTTCAAATTCCTCATACAAATAAAATTTTTCATCAACTTCTTTTAATTGAGGAATTATTTTCGATAAAGGGGACAAGAATTGGTGTGTCATAGATAGGAGTTGAGGGTAGCATGGAAAATCGATACCTATTTGAATTAAATCTGTGAAAACTCTTAACATATTTTCATGATTATTACTTAAGGGCCAACTTCCGACGACTGTAGTAAATAGTCCATCCTCTTTATCCATAAGATGTAGAATAGTGATAAAAATATAAATTTATAATAAGTAAAATATGCAAATTTAGCATAAAAATAATATTTTATGTGTAAAATCGTTTATTATCAAAACTTCTGCTACTTCTTTTAAGTTCTTCAACTTCTTCAATATTTTCTTGAAGATTTTGTATTTTTTTTTCAATTAAATAAATTTCTTTTTGGAGGTTCTTAAAAGTCTTAAAATAATCAACTTCTGAGATAATTCCTTGATCAAATTTTGCATCTAATTTTTTCAGCGTTTCTTTCAAACTATATCTTTCTTTGTTAAGTTCAGTCATCTTTTCATGTTTTTCCTTATCTAGTTTGAATAACTTCCGTTTATACCTATAAGATTTATTTGGTTGATTATGTTCTGAATCAAACAACTCTGATAAATGATTTCTATTATAATCTTGGAACATACTATCTTTGTTTAAAAAATAATCATCTTCGTTATATTGGTTATTTATATTGCCACCTTGGTTCGGAATGTATGGATTTAAGTTGTTAAGTAGTTCATTATCAGAATTTAATCTTTGCGGATTATAATTTTGAACACGGTTTTGTTCATAAACATTTTGTAAAAAGAATTGTTCCTTGTCGTAGTTAGGTGGATGATAGTTGGGCATAAATTGAGGTGTTTGAAATAAGGAGGGTTGGATATTTTGTGGATTTCCCTGAAAGTTTACACTATCTGGATATGGTCTATAATGCTCTTTAAGCCAAGGTTGAGCGACGTTTTGTGGATACCTAAATTGAGGTGATGCTGGAGATGCAATATTATTTATTTGGTTGGGGTAAGCATTAAAAGGGTTAGTTAAATCTTTATTATTAATGTGTATATGTTCATAACTTTTATTATATTGGCATTTTATACTAAAGAATGAGTTAATACTTTCTTCAATGAAGTTGATTAAGTCGTTTAGATCAATATTTATTTGTTGGAGTTTCTTTGCGGTTTTTTCATCATAAATTGTAGTTTCATCAAAAGATCTCGCTAAAAGAACGTATTCAATTACTCTAGAAATAGCTTTAGGAGGGAGCGTAAACTCATATTTTCCATAAGCAAATTCAATATAGAGTTTTTTGAATACTCTACCTTTTTCTTTAATTCTTGTTAAATCTTCAACAGGAGCTTTTAGAATTAATTCTTGTTTTTTTTTGACTACTCCGTGCTCATGGATAAATGATAGATCATAATTAGTGATAAATAAAATTCCTTTGTCTTTCTTATACTTTTCCTGAGTATTTAATCCATTAGCTAATTTTGCAAAAATAGCATAAACAGGTTTTTCTCCTTCTGCGAGTCTTATTAATTTCTTGTATAAATTAAAATAATAACTTATCTTCGCGATAAACTGTAGATTCTTCTCAAAAGATTTAAAACTATCATTGAATGTTTGTATATTTGTAGTTATAAATTCATCAATTGCATTATAACTTCGGAATAAATTTTCAAAAATTCCTTCTATAATTGTTATGTTTGAATTAGGTTGAGAGTAAATATCAAAGAAATATTCCTTATTTTGATTTAATTGATGAAAATGAATATTAATTTTTTCCAATAATGTATTCTGGATATAAAGAAATAGTTTGAAGAGAGCTAATAAATCTGATTCCATTTTAGGAAAGTGATAACATTTATTTGGAGGATCTCTTACCTCTCTGATTTTTGATTGAAATAAGTATAGTTTTTCAATAATTTCTTTTAAAGGATTAACAAATGAACGTGTATTTTTGATTAATTCTAAAAAATCCTTTTCTAATTCTTCCTTTTTTTCATAAATGTTAATAATTTGGTGAGAATCGCATTTTGGGCAAGCTTTTAAACGCTGATTAATTTTTACAATATTTTCTCCTCCACAGTCCTTACAGACTTTCTTATTTTCAGATTTTAAAATTTTTATATTTTTAGATTTGCAGTCTTGACAAATTAAAAAATCAACTTTTTTTTCATGGAGGCAATCAGAACAAAAACTAGAGCCGCATTCTTCACAATAATAAGCTAATTTAACGTGTACACTATGACAAAAACGGCAAACTTGTTCTGACATTAACCCAACCAAATAAGGAAAAAATTACCTTTAAAATCGCTTTATCAGAAGAATAAGAAATTCCGAGATATAAAAAAAGATTATAATATGGGTGTATCATGTATTATCCAGATAAAACTAGGAAGAAAAATTGGTATAGATCGAAAAGAGTTATTTAATAATTTTTACTTTTTTACCAAGTGCTTGACCTGGAACTCCTGCTTTCTTAAAATGAGCTCTTACAGCTCCATTATTACCATGAGATCGAGATATTACTCCCTTTAATTCTTTACCGGTAGGAGTAATCCAGACCACAGTTCTCCCTATAAGCTTATTAGCATCTTTTCTTGTTTTTATATTTGGGAAAACTAAGATACAGTGTTTCTGATGTATTGTATGACGCCCACGTTTATAATTTGAGATAACTCCTTCCATACCCAGGATGTCTAATTTATTTAATGTCATAGATGACTACTAAAAAGCATTTTAATCTTAAAAAATTAATAGAAAAAATACTCCAAAACTATTAAGTTTTTTTAAATGTTATTTCATACTTAGATTTTAAATTCATTTCTGTAAAAAAAAGATTTTTGTTTTAGCTCACTTTAAATATAAATTGATGAGAGTTTCTTTCAGTAAAATTATAATTACACCTAAAGATTTTTTTGGTAGACCTATGGCGGGTTATGCCCGAAAAAATCCTTGTATGGGCAAATTAGATGACATATATGCCTATGGAGTTTTGATTGAAGGAAAAAGTGAAGAAAGATGGAAAAATAAACTTTTGCTCATCTCATTAGATTTATTGAAGATCCCAATAACACTCTGTAATTACATTAAGAAAAAAATTAAAGAGAACCATCCATCTCTTGAAGCTGACCAAATTTTAATTCATTGTACCCATACC
>CAYNEU010000768.1:0-9249 GCA_964396275.1 uncultured archaeon
AACTCTTGTTAAGTTACTCCTACGTCTTTACGATCCACAGAATGGGAAAATACTATTAGATGGTGTAGACATTCAAGATTACCCCCTTCAAGTATTAAGAAGACATATAGGTTATATTGAGCAAGATATCTATTTATTTTCACGAACAATAAATGAAAACATTGCTTTTGGAAAGCAAAATGCGTCACAAAAAGATATAATTGAAGTAGCAAAACTCGCCCAAGTTGATGACTTTGTACAAGAATTTCCTAAGAAATATAATACTATTGTAGGGGAGAGAGGAACACGCCTCTCGGGGGGAGAAAAACAAAGAGTAGCAATTGCTCGGGCCTTTTTAACTGATCCTGAAATAATTATACTTGACGATTCTGTTTCTGCTGTAGATAGTGAAACAGAAGAAAAAATTGGAAATGCGATGGAAAATATTTTGAAGAATAGAACTACATTAATAATTACTCATCGCTTACATACCATTCGATCTTCTGATAAGATAATTGTACTTAAGCATGGAAAAATCGTAGCAGAAGGCAATCATAATGAACTACTTCAAAGTTCAGAAGATTATAGACGTATTTTTGGTAAGCACTTGGTATTACCAGAATTAAAAATTAAAAAAAGTTCATGAGGTATAATAATGGGAATCTATTCTGGGATACTAAATGAACAAACTGTAAGGAAATATTCAGATCGTGAACTATTTATTCGATATATAAAACGAGTTGCTCCTTTTAAAAGGAATGTTATATGCATTTCTTTATTTGTTTTCATATCGACCATAGCTGAAATTATTAACCCTCTTTTAGTTGGTTATGCTGTTGATGAGTTATCTAAAATAAATCGTAATATTCTATTAGCTTTTATCGCGGGAATGGCTTATCTTGTATTATCTGTAATAATATGGATAATGTTCTTCTTGCAAAGAAGAGAGATAGGGAAATTTGCTCCATTTTTTCTTGATAACCTCCGTATGGATATTTTCGATAAATTACAAGAGCAAGACATGAGTTTTTTTGATAAGTACGAAAGTGGTAGATTAAATACTCGGGTTTCAAACGATGCATTAGATTTTGGTAACACAACAATATTAATAACGGATACAGTAGGGAATTTCCTAATAAGTATCTTAACGTTTGGAATTCTTATCTGGTTAAATCTTACACTTGCCCTTATTACTTTAATTTCTGTTCCAATTATATTATTATTAATGGTTTCTCTAAGGAGGCTTGCAAGGGTTGTAAGTAGAGCTTATAGAAAATCAATTGGAAACGTGAATGCCGCTATGGTCGAAGCAATTGAAGGAATTCATGTCTGCAAAAGTTATGGACAAGAAGCACTTGTTTCTGAACAGTTTAATAAAACAAATAAAGAATATTTTAAGACAGGATTTAGGTTAACAGCATCAACTCATATGTGGAGACCTTTACTTGAGACCGTTTCTGGAATTACATTAATAATAATTGTGTATTTTGGTGGTCGATTTGTCCTTCAAGGAATAACCAATCCAGGAACAATTTTCATGTATATCCTTTATCTTCAGAGATTTTTCCGTCCTATTATGGTAGTTGCTCTATTTTTCCCCCAACTTAGTACTGGTATGGCTGCTTATGAACGTATTCTTGACATTCTCGATTCGGAACCTAAGGTACAACAAAACCCACAAGCTATAGATATTGATAAATTAGAGGGAGAAGTTAATTTTCAAGATCTATACTTTTGTTATAAAGAAGGTGAATGGGTCTTTCGGGGCTTAAATCTCCAAATAGAAAAAGGGGAGAAACTCGCAATTGTTGGACATACTGGAGCAGGAAAGTCAAGTTTAGTAAATCTTCTATCACGTTATTATGAATTTCAAGGAGGTTCTATTAAAATTGATGGAATTGATATTAGGAATATAAAATTGGATTCCTATAGGAGAAATCTGGGGGTTGCTCACCAGGATGTGTTTTTATTTTCTGGTACAGTAGAAGAAAATATTCGATACGGTAGAAGAGACGCCTCAGAAGAAGATCTTTGGGATGCTATTAGAGCTGTTCATGCTGAAGAACTCATTGAATATTTGCAAGATGGTTTACAAACGCAGATAGGAGAAAGGGGTAGAGGATTATCTGCCGGACAAAAACAACTCATTAGTTTTGCTCGAGCACTCTTAATGGATCCAAAGATCCTTATCCTTGATGAAGCTACTTCAAGTGTAGATGCTTATACAGAAGCAATAATTCAAGAAGCTCTAGATGTCCTCTTAGCTGAACGAACTTCTATTATAATTGCACATCGATTATCAACTATTTTAAATGCGGATCGAATAATTGTTCTGGAGAAAGGAAAAATCATAGAAGAAGGCACTCATGAGTCCCTACTCGCTACGGGGGGTAAATATGGACAATTGTATAAACAATATTTTGAACATCAAAGTTTGGATTGGCAACCGAGTCATCTTGTTCAATCAACAGAAACCTTCGAAAAATAATTATTTATCCTCTTTTTTTATCCCTATAAATTATATCGTTGTAAGATTTCATAAAATACATCTTCTTCCAAATTTAAAAGAAATATATTTTATGTTTTTATCTAAAATCAATATCTAATTTGATTATAATCTATTTCAATTTTAAAAAAAATATAAAATAAATTATTTTGCTTTTAAAACAATTGTTATTGCCCTTGTAAGGCGAATGACATCCATAACTTTTCCTTTTTCAACCGTAATTTGCTCTCGTGAGATTGCATGAGTAAAATCTCCTTTTCCTTCGCAAATTCTCACAATTGCTGTTGGTTCACCAGACATTAAGACGATTGCATCAGATCTAGTACCTCCAGATATTGTAGCTTTCCGATTTTTGATTTCTAAATAGAAAGGATTTTGATCATCGAGATTAAATTGAAATGACATTTCCCAATTAACATCTTTTCCTGCAATATTTGTCACAAATACCTCTTGAGCTTTTGGATTAGTGTTTAGTTTCTCTACAATTTTATTTAAATTTTCATATGCAATTCCCATTATTATTTCCCTCCTTCGTATTCTGGTTTTGATATCCAATTTTCATATTCGTCTTCTGGGACAAAGAAAAAGTCAGTCATTTTGCCCTCTCTTTCCTTGTTAAAAACTGCTTTAACTTTTTTCCCCTTTTTTATTTTTGAAGGTACTAAATTCTCAGAGAATATACCTTGAAGCAATGCGGTTTCCGCACCATCGAGTTTTATAAACCCTATTCCATAAGGTATCGCTTTAATAAAGGCGGATGTTGTATACCATACTATCGTGCTAACCTCTATTGTTCCAGTTTGTTTGAGTTCCACCCAATCTGCAGGTGTATAGCAATCAGAGCAATTAATCCTTGGAGGCATCCATGTCTTTCCACATTTAGTACATTTCGTTCCTAATAACTTCTTATTATTCATTAACTCTATAAAAAATTTGGACTGTCCTCCCATTGTATATTTGTAGTTGATTCTTATTACGTCTCTTATTTGATGATCCTGAAATTCTTCATTCATGATTATTTCATCCCCTCCTCATTTGCCATTACGATAACAGCTGCATATGCAGCTCCAGGTCCTCCTATAGAATGTGAAATGGCCCGACCTTTTTCAATAGATACTTGGTGCTTACCTGCTTCTCCCCTTAGTTGAAGTGCAGCTTCTCCCGTACTCATGATTCCTGTGGCTCCAACAGCATGGCCACAACCTATTAATCCCCCTGATGGACAACATGGTAGTTCTCCATTTAACCAAGGACCTTCGCCTTGTTTTTCAAAAGTTTTTTCAATCCAAGGACCACCTTCCCCAAACGGAACAAACCCAAGTTCTTCATAACTAATAACTTCCTGGCCACTAAATGCATCGTGTAATTCTGCTAAGTCTATTTGGGTTTTTATTTTATTATAATCTAGACCAGCCATTTTATAGGCGGCTTTTGCCGCATATATATTTGAATAAAGTCTTCCCATATCTTCTCTATTTCCTATAAAACAATCAGTATTTGCTGCTGCTACCCCAGTAATCCAAATTGGCTTTTCAATCTTTAATTCTCTCACCTTTTCTTCACTTGCGAGAATTATTGCTGCAGAAGCTTCTGAATATAAACAACAATCTAACATTTTGAATGGATAACAGATTATTCTTGAATTCAAGACATCCTCAACTGTTATTTGCATTGGAGATTGTGCTTTTGGGTTGTTTATAGCATTCCCATGATTTTTAACACTTACATATGCCATTTGTTCCTCGGTTGGGTTTCCGAATTCTTCATAATGTGCATTTACCATTGACACATATGAACTTGCAGCCATCATCCCCATTGGGTATTCGTAAGTCATATCTGCCGAATAAGCAATGGAATTTAAAACCTCTGGAGTAGTAGTTCCCGTCTGTTCATCATAACAATCATTACATTTTTCAAGCCCTATGCATAAACATAAATCTGAAAGTCCTGAAGCAACTTCAGCATAAGCGATTCGCACAGTATACCCTCCGGTAGCACCACCTGTAGCAATTCTTGTTCCTGGCTTATTATTCATACCTAAATATGAATTTGTAAAAATATCTGGCATGAATTGACGTTCAAATAACTCATTGTAAATTCCATAAACCGTTGATTGAAGATCTTTATGTGAAATTTGTGCTCCATTTCTATTAGCATCTGTAAGTGCTAACTTAGTTGCATCATATGCTAATTCAAAGTAAGTTTTATCTAAATAACGGGCTTTAAAGGGGGTTATTCCAATACCGATTATAGCTACTTTCTTAGACATCCTACTGTTTCACATTATAATTTTAATTTTTAATTTATTATTTAACGACCTAAAAAAAGAAATAAATTTAAAATAATTTTGCTAGAAAAAGATTTAACATTTTATAAGAAGGAAATTAAAAAAGATAAATATGTAAAATTTGATAATTTAACCTTTAAATTATATTTTATTTTCTATGATTTTTAATCTACTTTTAGCTCCAATCTTATTAAATTCACTAGGACTGATCTGTATGTCTTTCCCAGTCAAGACATTTACGATTGTTGCTGTTAATATTCCCCAAGGACAAATTGAATTAACTAATTCTTCTGGTTTCATGTAAGAGCGGACTACAGCCGTAGAACAATTGATAGATTCCACAGTAAATTCATTTTCGGAAATCCAATCTAATTTTAGATTTTCAGCCATGCCTATTTCAGTAAATTTTTTCATTGCGATCTCAAGCGCTTCATTTAGATTATATTTCTTTAATTCATCTAAATCGAGTCCAATTTGTTTAGAATATCGTTCTAAGAATTCATATGTTTTAGGGAAAACATATTTATATAAAACAGGTGTTCCAACCAGTTCTTTTGCACTTCCTTCATATCCAAAAGTAATACCATGTAATATCATAGCAACTCCATGAAGATTTGTTCTTTTTGTTGCATCTCCATAATTCTTAAACTTATAAGCTTTTACTATTGATAATAGACATAAACCTATGAATATTGAAATTATTAACGAAATTAAGTAATTTGGAATTAATAATGGTAGAGGAATGCCAACTGATGGATTAACAAAAAAATAGAAATCAATATTACTAGTAAAATAAGCTAATGCCCACCCTATAAATCCGATTGGACCAATTATTTTTCCATAGTCATATATAAAGTCTTTTTTGTATCTAGCAATAACAAATTTAATTGTAAATAAAATAAAGGCTATAACTCCTCCTAAAAATGTATGCCAAAATATAGTTGTAATAAAAAACTCACTAAATCCACTCGGATTTAACCTCGGTATTACAGCAAAATAAATACAAAGACCAGAAAGCAGATAAAAAATGGATGCTGCAGTCCAACCAAATCTTTTATGTGCTTTAACTTCTAATAAAGTCAATTCCTTTAAATCTCTTATATGTGATAGTCCTATGAAGCAATTAGTCAAAGCTAAACCAAAACCAATGGTTGATAGATACATCATAAAATGATTTAGAAAAACCATCTGATCAAACGTTAATTGAAACATCATCCTCTAATTTCACTACATCGATATTTTATTTTTATTCAGAATAATATAATAAGGGAATATTTTCCAATATCCTAACTTTATATTTAAAATTAATGCCTAAAAATTAAAGGTTAAATTACTTGACTTGAAGGAATATATTAACGCAGATATCTTGTATTGTCTGAAATGAGTTTAATTCTTCAACTTTTCCAATCAGAGTTAAAGCAAAATTATTAAAATTTATACAGATAGTAGTTATTTTCTCTCCTCCTAGGGAAGTATTAAATAATGCTCTATTATAGGTTTCTTCACTTAACTTCTTAGAAGAAGTTAATACGCTGATAGTTTCTGGAATGTAATCTGTACAATCAAATTTTTCGTCAAATATTTTTGAGTAGATTATTTTTCCAACTAAATCTACAAGAAATATCTGTTTAATTCTATTATCCCAAATTAATTTCTCAAACTTTTCTACAATTTTTTTAGGCTTTTTAATATATTTATCCTTGCTCTTGAAGAAATCTAATGCTAAAAATTCTTTCTCTAAATTGTCTGGTAATTGATATTGCTTTACAATAATTATTTTTCTTCTTATTTCTATTAAGACATTTTCATTTCTAACTGTTGTTAATAAGATCCAATTTAATTCTTCATTAAGATTATTTTTATATAAAAACTGGGATGAATTTACAATTAACGGAATGAGAAAACTTATTTTTTCCTTATTTACAAATTGTTTGGCATGAATGTAGAAAACATATCCACCTTTAGGTTCAAGAAAAACAATTGATTTAAAATTCCCCCCTTTATCAATTTGATTAATAGAATCAAATATAGTATCTAATCCATGAGAAACGGTAATAGATTTTATATTTTCATCAAATTTCTGAAATTTTGTTACTTCACCATCAAATTCTTTATTCAGAAATTCTCCAAATTGTTCAGTAAAACTTTCCATTATATCGTGAATAACTGAATGTAGCAATTCTATCAAATTATCATTCTTAGTTGTTGCAACAAAAGTGATTTTTTGTATGTAGTCAGTAACTTTTTCAAAAATAATATTAGTTTCTTTTAGTTTTAAGGATTTTATATCTTCTCCTCTTTCTATGCTCGCAAAACTATCCATAGCTGTTAAAAAACCACTAATTAAATCATCATCACTATTTTCATCTTGCTTTTTTAGATGCCAACTGTATAAGAGTTGCCCGCCCTCATTTATGATAAATAGATCATCCATGTAATACGCCGTTAGTTATTTAATAGTTTAAACACGAATTTCTTTTTAATAATCTAATAGAAGAATGTTATTATAAGTCTTAAAAGTTTTATCCTTTATAATAGGATATATTTCAGTGATACAGTAGAACCGATTTTAAAAAGTTTTTTTACTAAAAAGTACAAATATTCTTTCAGTTTAACATAAACCTAAAACCTCTTATAGAAAATTATCTTATCATTTTAATTAGCACATTTACATTAGAAATTGTGGGGATTCAAGTTTGTTAAATCGCATAGATCTAGATGGATTCAAAAAAGTTCAAAAGGATTATAAAAAAGACCGCTCCAAATGTAAGAAAACATTAGAGATTAAAGGAAGATGGAGATTAGATGTTGAATATGGTCCACAATTTGAGACTAAACTGAGAACAGAAAGAGCCGGAAAAATTACGGTACAAACTGATGAAACGATTATCCTTGGAGGAGGAGGAACAGCAGTACACCCTGTTCATTATTGTATGGCAGGTTTTTGTGGTTGTTTTTCTGCTGCTTTTGCAAAATGGGCTGCAATGGCGGGAATTGAACTGAAAAAACTTGACATTAGAATAGTTGCCGATATAGATTTAACTACGGGATTTGGAATTGAGGATGGTATTGATGCTGTAGATGATTTTAAACTTGAAATATTTGTTGAGAGCGATGCGAGTATGGAAGAATTAAATAAGGTTCTAGAACACACAAAAAATAGATGTTTTTGCATGTATTGTATCACTACACCAATAATACCCAAGATCGAAATGATAGTAGAAATTCCAGAGGAGAAAATCGAGGAAGCTGTTTTCATTTGTCCTAATTGTTTCAACAAAACAATGGTCTTCTTAGATGATAATACTCAAAAATGTAATAATTGTGGTACCACGGGTTATTTTAATCTACAGCCCGAACCAAAAAAAGTGTCTCAAAAATAAGTTTTATTTTTTAATAAATTTCAAGTAATTAATAAAATAATTTTAAAAAAAGTATTATAATATTGCAGGAGTGAAACGCAATGTCAGAAGAATGGCCTTATGTATCTGATAAAGATCAATACGTTATGAATTTAGAAAAAGATTTGAAGAAGATTAAGACTCAATTATATCAGACTTTAATTAATGCAAATGAAACTGTAAACCAAATGCAAAGATTACAAGATCAATTGAATCAATGCCAAGTTGAAAATAATAAATTGAAACTTCAAATTGAAGAATTAACTAAATGAATTCAATAGTATGAAAAAAAATGTTGATAAGAATTAGAAATCTTAATAGAAAGAAGACCAATTTTATAACTTAAAAAAAAAGGAAGATTTAATCTAATGAATGATACTCAAGTAAGTTATGTATTTAAAATTGCAGTAATTGGAGATAGTGCTGTTGGAAAAACATCATTAATTAAACGATTTACTCAAGGTTCTTTTGAAAAGGATTATATTTCTACAATAGGGGCTCAATTCTCTATTTATAATGAAGAGATAAATGGTGAGATATGTAAATTATTTTTCTGGGATCTTGCTGGTGAGAAGGAATTTAGTTTCCTACGCTCTAAGTTTTTCATGGAAAGCAAAGCAGCTATTATTGTTTATTCTCTTGAAGAAAATAAACATGGAATAGAAAGTTTTAAGCATTTAACTGAATGGTATAACGATATTAAAAAATATTGTGGGGAAATTCCTGTTGTCATTTTTGCTAATAAAGTCGATTTAATTGATGAAGATAATTTGGATGATTCAGAGATTCAAAATTTAATAAAAGAATACAACTTTATAGGAGTTTATCGTACTTCTGCGAAAACTGGTAAAGGGGTAACTGATGCATTCCAGAAAATAATTAAAGTATTACTTACTCTTTATAAGAAAATCATCTAATAAATGAATTAACCTCTCATGGAATTATCAAAGATAAGACTAATATCTTAAAACTCTTTAATAGGATTTTTTTTTTTGATTTTTTCTTAACTTCAAATTAAATCCAATTAATTGTTTGATAAACAAGAAAGCCTATTTTTTAAACCCAAAAAATATCGT
>CAYNEU010000769.1:0-8106 GCA_964396275.1 uncultured archaeon
TAATCCGAAATCGAGAAAAATTCCTTTACCATTTTCCTCTATATAGATTTTATTTCCTCCTATTGTGTCACTCCCATCAAATATTTGTATAGAAGTCATCTTTTCTGTAAATATATTTTTTAAGATTTTATTTTCTTTTTGTTTAATTTATAACTGTAAAAATCCTTTTTAATTAATTACTTTTTTAAGAAAATTTTGAAAAGCCAAGTCAATAGCTAAGTAGTTAACATATTCAATGAAGAGTTTTCGAGCTTTTTTAATTTAAGCTCCTGTTTAGGCTTGTTTTATTATTGAAATGCTTAAGTTATTTAATAACTAAATTTAAAAACTCTTTTCTAATTTTCTAATAATATCTTATAAGCTTTTTTTAATATAAAACCCAATACTTTAAATAAAAAATACCAATAGTAGAAACATGCATCAAAATTCGCAGGTAAGTACTACAAGATTTTCAAAATCAATTGAATTTGTAATATTTTTACTTTTTCTGTTAGGCCCTTTAACTGGGAACATTATCAATGTCTTATTTGGTGTTCTTTCTGTTGATTTCAATGTTACACCTGATCATATATTAATTGCAATTCCTGCTTTTATGTTTCCATTTGCAGTAATACAACTTTTTTCTGGTGCAATTTCAGATATTAAAGGTAGAATTCCAGTATTAATTTTTGGGTTAATTTTATTTTTGATAGCAATGATAATAGCTGTATTATCATTTAATCTGGAGATGTACATAATTGCTAATATAATTGGAGGCGTAGGATTTGGCTTTATAAATCCTGTCCTCATAGCTTTAATGACTGATATTACACGCCCTCCTAAGATCCCTAAAAAAATGGGATATCTGGGAGCAAGTGCAAATTTAGGAGTCGGATTAGGTCCGTTAATTGCTTCTCAAATGATTTTAATAGGGTGGCAATCTATCTATGTATTATTTACTATATTAACTAGTTTTTGTTTAGTTTATTTCATCTTTACCAAAAGACCCCATCAAAATATAACAGAAGAATCAAGAATTCATATTTTGTTATCTCAACTTTCAAAAGAATGGCGTCGATTTCCAGTAATTCTAATGATTTTATCTGCGTTCTTATTATCCCATACTTATATAGCAATAAATATCTGGACATCAAAAACTCTAACGCAAGCTCATGTTTTAAATGAAATAGTAATAGGTATAGTTTTGGGTATAGCTGGTATTGGAGCCGCAGTATCCGGAGTTCTAACCGGGAATTCTATCAAAAGGAGGGGTACGGGGATACCCTTATTGGTAGGTTCATTGATTTTAATTTGTTCGTTAGCAATTTTATTAATTATAGGAGATATAACTATTCAAGAAAAAATCATCTTTTTATCCTTAGGGTGGATCCTCTCTGGATTTTCAGGAGGAATACTTTTTACTTCATTAACTTATTATAGTCAAGTATTATCACCTAAAAGACGTGGGGTTTTAGCAGGATCATTAACCGCGGGTTACTTTACAGGTATAGCATTAGTTCCAATGACCCTTGCTCCATTCTCAAACGTTTTTGGCATTAATGGAGTTTATATTGCTATAATGGTCGTATCAATAATTTTTATTGTAGTTATAATGCTATTATACTTTTTTACCAGAAGTAGTGTTTCAGATAAGAAGAAAGATCCACATTGAATAAAAAGAATTAACTTTATTTATAATTAGGAAAAACTAACCATTTAATATTTAAATTTATCCTTAATTCGTTTTTCTTTTACCTCTAAAGATTCTTTCTCTTTTCTTATTACACTAGATATATCTCTTTTTGACTCATTAGGTTTTAGAGCTTTTCCTAACTGTTCTTCTAACTTGTCATCAGAAATATCCTTATCATTCACAAATTAGAAAGAATAATACAAGCAATTAAAATTTTTAAATTATTTTAGGATTTAATCATTATAAGCATCATCTTAAATTTTTCTAATGCTTTAAGAGCATGAGGTTCATTAGCAGGCATAATAATCATCTGACCCTTTTTCAATACAAAATCCTTACGTGATATTGTTATTTCAGCTTCTCCATCGAATATATAAACGAGGGCATCAAATGGAGCAGTATGTTCACTTAAACCTTCTCCTTTATCGAAAGAGAATAAAGTTACTGTTCCAACGTCCTTATTAATTAAAACTCTACTTACAACAGATTTTTCTTGAATATCTAGCATAGATTCTAAATTTAAAATTACATTTTTGATAGTCTTATCACTCATAGTTGTATTAAACTCATATTTTATTTTATAAAATTAATAAGGAAGCGTTTAATTTAAAGATAAAATCGAACATGTTCAATTTGATGATTTTCAATAATCCCCTACGTAAAAATAAGAAATATATACTTCTGATAATCTTTAAATTTTATTTTTACATCTGTAGTGGTACGCGCCATTCCACGCCACATTCACCACAATGGTATTTTTTACCGCATATACGAGGGTAATCACATATTACATGCGTTCTATCAATTGTTTCTCGAATAAGCATTTTATTTTTATTCCCACATTTAGGACATTCTCTTCTTGAAACACCTTGGATAATTTCTCCTTTACTCATTTCGAGATGAGCTATATCTTTAGAAAAAATTGATTCTGAAATAATAATTTCTTTTTTTTGTTCAATATGTTTAATTTCCTCTTGTTTAATTACATCTTCAACTAATATCACAGGTTCATTTGTCTCTGCTTCAATTATAGGTGTTTCGGTTTCTTTAATTGGTTCTTCTTGAACTTTAGAAGTCAAATCTCTGTTTTCTAATTCAGCAATTCGCTTTTTAAGAGCTTCATTTTCTATCATTAATTCTTCAATGAGTTCCTCATATTCTTGGAGGGTAAAATCTTTTTTATCTGTCATTTCTTTGTTCGTTTTTTAAAATTTTTTTTTATTTAAAATAAGTAAATAATTATAAGAACATAATAGACGTTATATTATTAAACTTAAGGAAATCGAAAACTTAAGAGAGAAAAAAGATTTTTAAATTTTTGATTTATTTATTCTTATATCGTTAGAATGTTCATGAGAGAGAGTGTAATGCAACTATTTAATATTAGTAATGAGGGCGAATTAATTAAGATAGATAGATTATCTTTTAATGAAAATAATGGATATCTTGTTGATGACGAAGAAAAAAATACTATTTATATTTGGGTAGGTTTAGAAGTACCTCAAGCAAAAAAGGATATTATTGCTGAAATTGCTCGGAAGATAGATAAAGAACGTGGTGGATCAGTAAAAATCTTGATCATGAAACAAAAGAGAGAATATGGCTCCTTTTTAGCTATGATGCATGATCTTGAAAGAGGGTTAATACCCGGGAAAACTATTGAACGAAGACCAGAGTTTGTATTAAAAGCACCTTCTGAAAGGATAAAATCTGTTAAACTTGATGGGATTCCAGAAGAGAGGGAATTAAAGACTGAAACAAGAGTACTAGAATGGTTTCAACAGATCAAGAATCATAGAAGCTATGAATCCCTGGAAAAGCCAAAAGAAACTGCAGAAACTGTTAAATTTGTTAAATTTGAGCAACCTCCCCTGAAAATTGAGGTTCAACCTGAGGAACAAAGAATAATTGAAGAAAAAGAAGAAGAACCAGATCTTAAGACACAAATAAGGGAAGCTGCATATTATCTTTCTTTAGATGAATATACTTACGATCAGCTATGCTGGATTTTAGCTGAAAAAATTCAGAAAATAAATCTTGATATGCCCTCTATTGAAGATATTAAAAAAAAAGCTGAGGAAGTCTTCAATTCTAGCTGCACCTACGATGAACTCTGTTGGTTAAATGCGGAAATGGATATATTGACAGAAAGAAGCTTTCTTGAACAGAAAAAGAGAAAGATGTTTGACTATTAAACCTTTTAATTATACTAAAATTAAGAGAAATTCAATCTCTTATCCACAACAACTATTGTTTTGTGGATTTTTCGCTACTGCGCGTGCATTCCATAAACATCCACAACCCTTTCGCTCTTGTAATATAATTGCCATTGTTGGACAATTTCTTTTGCAAGCAGAACACTCTGTACAACGTTCTGGTTGATACATCTCAAATTTCCCTTCATTATTGGGTTTTGGTATTCCAAATGGGCATACTTCTCCACAAATACCACACCCTGTGCACAAATCGGGATTTATCGAGATTTTTGGAATGATTATCGGTATCTTAATTGATGCTGTTTTTAATGCTATCTTTTACCACCTTTTTTTTCTCTAATTATTATTATTTTATTATCAAACATATTTTGTTTTGTTTTAAAATATTAAAAAAATATAAATCCAATAGCTTTAGTTACAAAGCCAATTATCAATAAAATCATATTAATTTTACTGAAAATGGGATATTCATCCTGAATTTCTCTAGGACTGGTTGCCATAGTATAACCACTAAATGACATCGTTGAGAAGAATGCTACCCAAAAATAGAAGAAACTACTTAAAATAATATTTAGCAATGAGTAATTAAAAACCCAAGAAATACCACCGAACAATGTAACAGTAATAATTCCAAATATAATCCCTTTAGTGATAAATTTCCGTGTAAAATTTGTTATAGGAAATAATATCGCTATTAATGCGTTTGCTATGATTATCCAGAACCAAAGTTCACCCACTATCCATAATTTTCTTATCCATAAAGTATCAATAAAAGCTAAACCTATTAAAAGTAAAAATAAAGCTATAATAGGCAAAATAAAGATTTTTCGAAACAAGAACGTTGTATGTGTAATTTCTGCACGAAAGCGATGTGATAATGTAAATTTTGCGAGTTTCATTTTATCTGGTTTTCGAGCGGGACGTTCTTCTAAGAATTTAGGTATATGTTTAGCCCAAATGGGACCATATAATATATTAAATGGAAAATCTTGCGCCTCAGCTTTTATCAGTGGTGCTGCTATTCCTCCTGCTGAGAGTTGAGGCAAAATAATTGTCTTTTTATTAGTAATTTGTGCAATCCCTGTAGCTTTAACAGCTTCAATTAATTGTTTATTTCCAAAATTGTTTCCTCGTGCTGCACACCAAACATTTATTCCTCTAGAATCTAAACATAATACCCAAGCATCTATTCCTTTAAGAGCACGCATTACTTTAATATATGTATAAACATAATTAGCAGTTACAATAATAGGTGAACCTTCATTGGGTTTACCAGATTGATAAATACCTGGCTCAATTGGCACTTGATCAATTTGCCCCGTGAATAAACAACGATAGATATTCATTTGGGCTATAAAACCTTTATATTTTTTTGATTTAGGTCGGTAATACCCATGTTTTCCCAAATTATCTTTATGATTCTTTATTAATTCGATTGCTTGAATCGATCCATGCCGCCACTTTTTTACTGTCGAAATTTTAAACCCTATAGGTTCCAAATAGTTAAAAAACCACTTTACTAAAAATGTACTTTCTAATTTGAGTCTTCTTAATTTCTTTTTATACCACCAACGTTTAATATTGAACCATAGCTTCCAGAAGCCTGAGGGTATAAATTCTGCTGCAAGAATCATTCGACCATCAGGTTTCAAAGCTTTCCAAGCATTTCTTAGAAAGATTTGCTGTTCAAAAGGCCTAAGTTCTGAAAGCATAAATGTACTAATTATAATATCTGTAGAGCTATCCTTAACTGGTAGATCATCTATAGTGCCTATCTGATATAACAGTTTAAGATCTGATTTAGATGGGTAATTTTTCATTGCAGTAGTTATCATTCTATGGTTTTTATCTATTGCCAGTACATCATTTCCTTTTAAAGCCATTTCTGCTGCGAGAGTTCCTGTTCCGCAACCTATTTCTAGGATGTTCTCTTGTGTATTAATTCGCTCTAATATCCAATCCTTTACTTCTATATTCACTCCTTTAGTAAGAGCTGTAAATTTTAACTCGTATGAATCTGGTTCCAATTCCAACTTTCGCATATACACTACAGCGATTATATTTACACCTTTTTATTACCTTTTTTACTAAATTTAAACTAAAAAAGAATAAAAATTTTGATTTTATAATTTTTAAATTAGATTCAATACAAAAATCGAGATGTTCGCTTTAACAGCATTCTTCTTTTGATTGAGCTTCTTCTTTTTCACTTTTAGTCTCTTCAACACAACATCCTTCAGTACAACATTGTTCATTTTTATCTACCATTTGTTTATACCACTTCATTAATTGATTAATTAGTTAATTGATAGTTAGGATCCTAACTATATAAAAGTTTCGTTTCGTATAATTAAGATCCTAACAAATGTTAAAAAACATTCAAAATTCAAAGAGGATTTAGTAATATCATAAAGAAATAAGTGAATTCAGGAGTTTTTGGAGTAATTCTCCTAATTTTTTTATCTCTTGCTCATTAATTTCCGGACAACATCCATTTACCATTGATTCTAATCTAGGTGTTTTGGTTTTTAAGGCTTCTCCCTTTTTAGTAAGTTTAACAAGAATGCTTCGTCTATCGCTAGGATGTGACTCACGAGAAACCAAATCCTTCTTCTCCATAGTGTCTACAACTCCTGTAATTGTAGATCTAGAACAATTACATGTCTCTGCTAATTCTTTAAATTGTTGACTATTAGATCTCCATAATTCCCTTAGAATTAAATGTTGTGTGGGTGTAAGCTCAAATGTTTGAATATTATCTCGTTGTATTTTTTCATATTTTTTATTTAATGCATTAATAAGTTCAAAAACTTGAACAATGTCTTCTGGCTGACAGCATATATTAGAAGATTTTGGAGTATTTTCATCATTCATTATATCAAATCTTAGTTAGGTTCTTAATAATTTAAATCCTTATAATTTTAATAGCTTTTACTCTTTTATATTTTTTGTGGTTCTAAATAAGTTTATAAAATCTTTCAATTATCTATGCTAGGTAATTTTAAATACTTCTCTTTATATCTTATACTAAATTTTAATTTAAAAAATTGGTAATCTTAATGGAAAATAGTGATGAAGTAAGTGAAAAACAGTTTTGGAAAGGAATTTGGAGTGAATATCGGACACCATTTATAGTAGTAATTCTAGCTGGTATTTGTGCAATCATCGGAGCACTTCTTGTTTTCTTTTGGTTTATAAGGATAACACCTCTGGGATATTATGGGAATGCCACTATTGGATTATGGAGAATGAATTGGGTCGTTGGATTTATGATCCTTTTAATTCTATTCGAGCTTTTAATTGTCGGTGTTCCAGCGGGATTATTTTTCGGTTTAGGCGGATATTTATGGTGGCGTAATTTGACTCCCGAAAAAAAGCAATTTTTCAAAGACAGAGAAAAGAAACAGACCCATAGAAAGCAAGAATATGGGGGTGGGGGTGGATTCGGATTCTTTATGTTCATATTTTACTGTATATATCTTGCCTTTGATGGACATTACAATGCTCCTTTTGGTAGTGAACCCTATACTTATTGGATTTATGCATGGTTTTTAACAATCATGTGGCTCTTGATATATGTTGGAATCCCAGCAGCAATAATTTTACTAATTGTGTACTTTACTTATTGGAGAAAGCGAAGAACACCCGAATAAATAACTTTATTCTTTTTTTTTTTAAGAGAATGATAATAAAAAAAAATAAAGATATTTTTAGCTCTAAAATTTGAGAAACTATTTAATTCTTAGCCATCGCTGATATAATTTTATCTTTAGGTTCTGGTACAAATTGCAGTGCTATAAAAACACCAATAAATGCAACTAAGCTTAAGAGCATCCCCGCACCTAATGCATGTAGAGAAATTAATGGATGTAACAATCTTTCTGCAGTTGAGGTATAAGGATTAAGAAAATCAGATATTGCTCCTACCATAAAACCACCAAAACTTGCTCCTCGAGCTATTGAAAAAATGATTGAATTAGCTGATGCTCTAATTTCTGTATCGTATAATTCAGAAGACCAAACTCCAAAGATACCATGCAAGGCAAAGCCAATAGTTATAATACCTCCAGCTATTATAATCATTGTGTTATTGAAAATTAGGAATCCAAATATTCCAAATAATACTCCTCCTGTTATACCAATTAAGTTATCTACCAAAAATGCTTTTTTTCTACCAATATAGTCACTCAATGCTCCAAAAGAAAACAACATAACAGC
>CAYNEU010000770.1:0-5787 GCA_964396275.1 uncultured archaeon
TAATAATATTCATAAGAATAGCCACTTTCAAACGTAACTTTATGCACACTTAAATTTTCAGATTTCTGTTCATGGTCTATTATTACAGCTTGTTCTACAGCATAATTCAATAACCTTGTATCATCTTTGTTTAGAAAAGGGATAATTGCTTCACCAGCAAGATTATCATCATAAATAATTGTGGCTGGACCTCTTTCCAGCGTTAGATTAGTATTATTTGTAATTTCTAAGCAAGCATTAGGGTTTTTATCATGTTCGTTTTTGTTATAGAGTATAATTCTCTTTGCCTTAATTGACTCAGTAAGTATTGGAACTAGGGCAGATTGCTTTCGTTTAATTGTAACTGGATTAGAAATATTATATTCAAATAATTCTCCTAAATCTTTAGTCTGAGTTTTAACTTGAGATTTCACCTTATCAAAAACCTCTTCATCAGACATAACACCCTGCATATATCCAAAGCCACCAGAAGAAGCGGGGGCGGGAGGAGGTCGACTTCCAATCATACCTGCTCTAGCTTTCTTTTTCATTGCCATTGGTTTTGCTTCCATTTCTGCCATGGCATAATCCTTAAATTTCTCCATTTCTAATCCCTCTTCAATTTCTGTAGGTCTAGCACTTAAAACCGTTGGTGGTTGGATTACTGGTCTTTGGATGAAAATGGGCCTATAAAACTCATATATAAATGAGACGGGCATACCAGCAACTAAAGATAATTCAATATCTTCCCAATCTTGATTTGTTGTATTTTCAATAAGACTCCAACCAGAAAGCAAGCATTTTTGCTCTAAAGCTTGTTTTTTACTCATAATTAATCGATAAGATGTTTTCCAGATAGGACTTTCACGTATATATGAGACAAAAATATTTCTTTCAGCCTCATCTTCTCCTCCAGATTCACAATTTATTATTATTTTTTTAGCATCTTTCTTCTTTCCAGCAATTACGGTATCTAAGAAAAATTTCAAATCCTTTTTGATCTCCTCATTCATAATTTCTAAAGATCGAATTTCTGAGAAGTTATATTTAGTGATCATACCGTCATCTTGATGGAGTGTTAATAATTTTTCAGTGATCTTTTCTACTTTGCTCAATTTTTCTACATACTCTATACCCATTATCTTTCCTGAAATTTTTTTAGCGCCACCAATAGTTAAAATCACATCAGCACCTTTTATCTGTGTCACAAGAGAAGAAAAAGAATCACGATCGGGAATGTTTAACATTATAGATTTTAGTAATTGGTCAGTTTCTAATGCAGCATCGTAAGATATCGAGGAGATATACCCTTGTTTACTTGTGTCTAGAACAAAAAGCGATTTTAATACATCATTCATCTCATCAATTTTAAACTCAATTTCAAATTTACCAGACCCCTTTAAGATACCTTCGAGAATGTAGTAAGATACTCCATGTTTAAATATAATAACTCTTTTTACTTTTAATTTTGACATAAAATTATTATAACTTAATAGTAATATAAATTTTGATGATTTTAAAAAAAATTTCTATTTAGTAATATTTTGGTTAAAATAAGATGCTATAACAAAAGTTAGATATCTTTTAATAAATTATTACGCATTTGTTACTAGAATCTCCAGAATATCCTCCTCTAAAGTGGAAGACCACTTCGGATGTTCTACTATGGTTCCAATATAATCGCCAGCATCGTTAAAGAAATAGAAAGTTGGTATTGCTTTTAAATCAAACTTTGGATCAGTTGCTTCTGGAGGTGAACGTTTTTTGTGCCATATTGTTTCTCCCGGTTTATGTAATGCATTTACCATTATACCATATAAAATTTTCAAAGTAACATCTTTTGTATTGATATTTTTTATTAACTTTATCATTCTAGGTATATTTTTCGAACAATCAGGACACCAATCAGCACCTAAAACAACAATTTTCAATTTTTCTTGCTTACTTTTAAGAAGTTGTTTAATTTTCTCAATGATCTCTGATTTTGGTTCATAATCTTCATAGACTTTTCTAATTTTGTCTTTATATAGTTTGAAATATTCATCAGGGGTCATTGTTGGAGAGACTAGATCAGCCCACTTTAAATCCCTTATTGAGGTCATATTTCTTAGTGAAATTACTTGTTTGAAAAAAATTCTTATAATGATTTATACAACGATTATTGCAAATCTCTATTTTTAAGGATTAGTTTTGTTAAAAGATTAAAAATTTTATTTACATTTTCTCCCGTTTTTGAACTGCACTCTATAAAGCCATCTGCACCCCTAATCATTGCTAAATCCATTGCTTTTTTTGTAGAAACTTCCTTCAGATGCATTAAATCTGTCTTTCCACCGACAAAAATGATTGGTAATTTATATTTAATTTCTTTTTGGACAATTTCAAACCAATCGTCTACATGAGCAATTGAGCCATAATTTGTAATATCATACATAAAAATTGCTCCATTGGCACCTCTAATATAAGAAGGAAAGAGGAATCTAAATCGTTCTTCTCCTGCAAAATCCCAAATCTGGAGTTTTACTATTTCTTCATCTAATTCTACAGCTTTTAGGTGAAAATCTACACCAAGTGTCATTGTTATATCGTCTTTAAATAAATTCGTTAAAAATCTATGAGTTAACGTAGTTTTACCAGTTTGCGAATCTCCAAAGATTACTATCTTGAACGTAGAAGTGTAGGACAACCCAAATACCCAATAATTGTGATTTTTATACCCAAATCTATAGGTTTTTATCTGGTGTTATGTATAAATATAATTTCAGACTATAAAAATTTTACATTCAATTCAAATTTCTAAGAATTTCTAACGCTTTTAATTTTAATATCCTAAAAGCTTGTGTTTTAATCAATGCTTTTAATAAGTTTTTTTAATAGAAATATGGCTCCTTTTTTATCTAAAGGTTCATTATTATTTCCACATTTTGGGCTAAGACAACAGCAAGGACAACCATTAGGACTTATGCAGCTGCAAGAATTAATTAATGTATAAGTCATTTCTAATAAATCATTTAGACTGCAAAATAATGCTTCAGATATTCCTATACCCCCTCTATATGCATCATAAATGTAAATAATGGGTTGCTGCTTGACAGGATCAAAATCGATTGAGACGCCACCTAAATCCCATCGAGAAATTTGAGCTAATGCTGGTGCCATTGCTATCATTGCGTGTTCTATAGCATGTATAGTTCCTCCAAGATCATATCCTTCTAATTCCAATTCTTTCTGATAATCAAATGGAATAAGAAAAAAAACAGCTTGAGTCTCAAATTCGACAATAGGAATATCTTCTAATGGATGTCTTGAACGTATTTCTTGATTTACTGTATCAATAACTTTATAAGAGTAATATTCATGCTCTACTTTCACGTTTCCAAAAAACGCATCAATATTGTTGTTTGGACCTACTTTTTTTTCTGAGATCACTTTAAGAGTAGTGATATCAGTATGTTTTAATGATTGAGTATAAAAATCTACATCTGTTCTTTTCAGGTAGACCAATCTTTCATTTAGATCAAGCTCCTCAACTGAGTAGGTTTCTGCTTCATAAAGGTAAACAGCACCTTGGTGTAAATCACGGAAAACGAAACTTTCATCTTCAACAGTCAATAGTTCTTCACCTAAATCAGTTCTTAGCAGAATCTTATAACTTCGACTCGATAGATCAGTTAATCCATATTTTTCATTAGGAAAAAAATCGCTATTCCAATAATAGCGATCTCCTCTTTTCATTAGCAAAGATTCAGAAACTAATTCTTCTAAACATTCTAAAAATAGATTTTTATCTTGAACCCCAAATTTCTCATAATCATCAACTCTTATTGGACTCTCCTTGCTTGCACAGCAGATATGATTCCTAAGTATGTATTTATTATTTAGAGTTATGAGAACTTCCTCTTGGATTGGCCCGAATAATTTTTCCGGATTATGGATATAGAAAAGGTCTAAGGGATTTTGCATTGGTATAAGAGTTGATAAGGATTGATCAGTACCTCTTCCAGAACGACCAATTTGCTGTCTGAAACTTGAGATTGTTGAGGGGAAGCCAGAACTAATCGTTGCATCAAGAGATCCTATATCAATTCCTAATTCAAGCGCATTAGTAGAGCTAATTCCTAAGATTTTCTTCTTTTTAAAATTTAGTTCAATTTCTCTTCTCTTTGATTTACTAATACCCGCTCGATAACTGAAGATTTTATCTCTTAAAGTAGGTAAAGCATCTCTTGTCCATATAGCTTGTAATTCTGCCATTTTTCTTGAGAGTGTGAAGGTTAATGTTTGAATTCCTTTTTTTAAATGACTAATAAATAAGTTTTTAGTTTCTTGATGAGCTGAGCTATATTTATTGGAAATTTCATCATATGGTAAATCCCATAGAATTACTTTTTTTGCCCCCGAAGGAGAATCATCTCTGTCTACGACGACAAACTCCTCACCTACTAATTTTTCACAAAACTGTTTAGGATTATAGATTGTAGCACTTGATAAAATCCATATAGGCTTCACATTATAAATTTCAAGCAATCTTTTTAATCTTCTAAGTAGCAAGGCAAAGTTGGATCCAAAAATCCCCCGATAGATGTGAATTTCATCTAATATAATGTATTTTAAATTCTGGCAGATTCTTCTCCAGTTCTTTTTGAACCAAGGTAAATAAAAATGTAATCCATAGGGATTAGTGATGATAATGTTAGCATTATTTAAAATGAATCTTTTTTCATTTGGTTCCACATCACCATCATAAACACCAATTCGATTTAGTTTTATGTTTACATCTGTTAATAAATTTGATAATATAGTAAATTGGTCTCTAGCCAACGCTTTAGTTGGAAAGACATATATCGCAGTAGTAGATGATTCTTCCAAAATTGAGTTCAAAACCGGGAGATTATAACAAAGGGATTTTCCTGAAGCTGTCGATGTTACTATTACAGTATTTCTCCCTTCTTGAATTGAATTTATCGCTTCGGCTTGGTGGCTCCATAATTTAATATTGTTGAGATTCAACCATCGTTGCAATCTTTTCCGGATTGGTGTTTTTAATTCATCAAAATGAGCTTTTGATTCAGGAATATTCTCAATATGAGATATTTGGCCACTATAAAAATCTTGATTCTTTAAATAAGCCAAAAATTCATCAAAATCTACCATAAATTGCTTCAATATATATAATGAACTATCTCAATTAAAAATTTCAAGGAGTAGTAAATTAATTATTTCTAATAATTTTACCGTTGTAAGTATTATCTTATTTATAAAGATGGGGTTGTGAACTAAATTAATTTATATAATAAATTGTCTTATTTTCATTATATCATTTTTAATAGAAATCGAATAAAAGTAAGGTGTTTTAATATTAGATACCAGACGATCAGATTTAATTTTTTAAAGAAAAGAAGTGTGAACCTTTTCTTTCTCTATATTTTTCTATTGTCTTCATTTATACTTTTAAATAATAAAGTTCTCGGAAACTATAATCAAAAATCCGTTCAAGAAAAAAACTGCAATATCATGAACAACAGTCAAGAAGATATCTCCATGAGTAATGGTTATCTATTAGTTGATCCGATTAATATTTCATCATGGGATGATTGGGGACTTTATCCTTTCATTACCGGAAATGGGACTGATTTGAACCCATTTATTATAGAAAATATTGAGATAATTGGTGTTGGTGTCAAAACAATGCAATCAGGTAACCATAGCTTAGTCGATTTCACATATGGAGGAATTTTTATTAATGCCAATGGCTCCTTTATTATTCAGAATTGTAAAATATCACAAGTTTCAGTCGGGATTCATTTG
>CAYNEU010000771.1:0-3682 GCA_964396275.1 uncultured archaeon
AAACATTGGAGAGAGTATAAAAGAATGTATCAATGCCGTAAAAAAGCTTCCCGGTGTAGGAGAAGCTACATTAAACAAATTAATAAAAGCGGGATTTTCTAGTTTAGAAGCAATAGCATTTACCCCACCCAAAATTATACAGGAAGAAAGCGGTTTAGGAGAAAAAACAACCGAAAAACTAATTAAATCGAGTATGGAACAATTACATATCGGTTTTAAATCCGCAGAAGATGTATGGGAACATAGAAAAAATATCGCTCGAATAACAACGGGTAGTCAAGAATTAGATGACTCCTTAGGTGGTGGTGTTGAAACTGGTAGTGTAATAGAGTTTTTTGGGGAATTTAGGACTGGAAAAACGCAAATAATGCATCAATTATGCGTAAATGTTCAAATGTCCGAAGAAAATGGGGGAATTGAAGGAAATGCGTTATATATAGACACTGAAGGTACGTTTAGACCTGAAAGAATTATCCAGATGGCTGAAGGTTTAGATATGGACCATAAGAAAGTGTTGAAAAATATTATTTTTGGTCGTGCATATAATAGCGATCACCAAATTCTCCTGATTAAAGAAGCTGCAAATTTAATTAAAGAAAGAAACATCAAATTAATTGTAGTTGATTCTTTAATTGGGCATTTTCGAAGTGAGTATATAGGACGTGGTACATTAGCAAATCGTCAGCAGACCATTAATTCCCATTTGCATGATTTATTAAGATTATGTGATATATATCCAGATTTGGCGGTCGTTGTAACTAATCAAGTTCAATCTAAACCTGATGTTTTTTATGGAAACCCAATACAAGCCGCGGGGGGAAATATTGTAGCACATGGTTCTACAATTAGAGTTTATCTAAGGAAGGGTAAAGGAGAGCAGAGAATCGCTAAAATTGTTGATGCTCCACATCTACCAGAAGCAGATGCTATCTTCTCTATAACTGAAAGCGGTATATCTGATTAGGTACAAAATTAAAAGTAGTTAGACTCCTAAATTAAAATTAAATTCTTATTTTCCAACCATCTTTTTGAGTGAATTGAATCTTTTCATCTTTATTCATTTGATGAATTATCAAATTTATAGATTTTTCAGAAATTGTAATTCTCTCTTTAGCTGCTCTATCTAAAGCTTTTTCAGTTAATTCTTTTAAGGATTTTACTGCTTTTTGATCAAAAAGGATCTTTAAAATAATTCTTTCGATTTTTTCTTTAATATTTGATGGTACTATCAGAGATTCATCGTGATTGAAATTGGATGAAAAAAAATTAATAACTTGATCTGGTTCTCTAATATTTCCCCTCAGTTTAACCTTGTTTTGTACTCTTGGTATCTCCCGATAATCTACTATGAGTTTCTTATCATTTGTTATTCTCTTAGATTTTTTATCTCCAAGTTCAATAATAATATCTTCTTTTTTTATAACTGTGTTTTCAGCTCGACTATCTGAAGTGTTAATCTCTTTTTCGTCCTTTTCCTTTTTAATTTTTCGTTTTTTAATGAATCCAGTGAACATTTTAAAAATCACATTATTGAAATTCTCTAAATATTGTTACGTACTATTATTGATATAAATGTATTTACTATTTTTAAGAACTACCCTCATTTATTTAGGGAAATTATGTGAATATAAGTATAAAAATATTAATTAAAGAAAAAAATAAAAAAAAATAAATTAGAGTAGCTTTTCAAATTCTTTTGCTTTATTTGTTAATCTCTTAACTTCCTTTGTCATATCATCTACACCTAACTTAAAGATTTCCGATGCAATTTTTGAAGATATCTTGTATTTCTGAGCAGCTTCATTATAATGTTCTTGTTTAGCAGCTAATTTAGCTTCTTTTTCAAGCGATTTTAATTTAATATTAAGATCTTCGATTTTAGTCATACGTATTAGATCATCTAATAATAGGGACTCACTTGCCAATTCCCAGGTTGTCGCAATTTTTACGGCATTATGGAAAATTTTTATTGAGGTATCATAATCATTCTCTTTCTTTGCTTTCAATGCATTCTTTTTTAATTTTTTAATTTCCTTTTTGGCTCCTTTTATGTTTACAATTTCAGCAGCTTCAGGTTGTGATTCGATCGGAGCAGATACAATTTCATGTTGTTCACTTAAACTCACAAAATATGCCTCTCTTTCTGCGGGACCCATTTGAGCAAGATCATTAACTAATTTTTGTCTGTCTTCTGGTGATAAATTAACCAATCCCGTGACTTTCTGGTTAATAAGGTTTAATTCTTGCTGAGAAATTGGTGGAGTTTCTATAGCTGCAATTTCTATTGGCATTAAAATTTTCTTATCTCTTAATTCTTTGATTCCCATGAAAATCTCTGCTGTTTCTTTACCTGTTTTTTCTGTAGTCTCTTTTAATAATGTAGCAATAAAAAAGAAATTCCTTTCCGAATCTTTCATTAGAGTATTTGCGATTTTTAAAACATCTCTAGATTGGGGTTTCTTTAATGATTTAGCACTAGAAGTTTCATAGCTAATCTCATGTGGTAAAATAATTGAAGTATTTAAAACATCATCGACAATAGTACCAGCATCTCTAAATATGTTTAATTGACCTCTCCAAGTAGGTAGCTCATTTGCATAAGTTTTCTCAAAAATATGTATAAAATCCATCAAATTTCTACGTAGAATGAGTGATGCTTTTTTACCTAATACTAAAGCGACTCTAATGTTTTCTCCGTCTGAAAGGAGCAACATTTTATCACCATAAGATATTTCATTCAATTCTTCTTGGCTTACTAAGTCCTTGCCAAAACTACTTATTGCTGAAATAAATCCTGAAATTAACTCGGGATCAACTTGTTCAGAACCGAATGATTTGAAAAAAACACATGTGCCCGTTCCCTTGTATAGTACTAGAACATGTTCTAAGTTAATTGCATCATCAAAAATGGTTTTAACTTCAGTAAGAATACGTGATTTCTCACGCTTTTTGGGCACTACCACACCCCGATAAATAGCAACTGATCCTCCTACAGTAGCAATAGCTATCCCCGCAATTATTAAGTATGGTAAAATATCTTTAAAACTAAAACCTACGGGTATAGGTATGATATCAATATCTGAAACATCAGTAGTATACCCTTGGTGATAATAAGCACTCTTTAATTCAATGGTTATATTCAACGTTAAAGTATCACTATATGTAGGTATTAAAATAGCTATTTCTCCTGTACTATTAGTATTATAATCATAAGAATCACCACTTTCACTATTATAATATAGAATCACAGTCATATTTGATCCATCAATGGGTAACCAAAGAGAACCATCAAAATATTCTGCTCTGATAAGGATTGTGAACGGAAGTCCAGCATTTACCTTCTCAGGGGGATAAACAAAAATTCTTGTCTCATATTTTTCTATTATTCTTAATTGAAAATCCACTGTAGTCACATTATTACCGCTTTTTAATACTATAATAGAAAATGAGTAATTACCAATAGGCAACTGGGAAATATTCAATAATCCAGAATGTACAAAGGTTAGTTCGGATATTGTATGTGTTAAAGTTCCATTTTCTAATGAATCAATATTGGTGTAATAAATAAGATAAGATTCCCCTGGTGCAATTTGAATAATAGTTCCAAAATGGGCATCCGTTGTATTAAATGCAATACCAATATTACTTCCAATGAAAGTTACGTAGAAACTTCCTATAACTG
>CAYNEU010000772.1:0-2869 GCA_964396275.1 uncultured archaeon
CCTTTTTGAAATCTTCTTAAAGGATTTATGGATTTCATGTTAGATCCATATTATATTGGTTTTAAATAATTAAGATCAAGAATTCAATAATATTAAAAAGGAATAATTTATATTTAATATTATCGCGAATCGATATCGATAATCGATATCAAAAAAAGTAAAATAATGCCTTAATAAAAGCAATACTGATTGATTTATGTCAGGGAATAATGATTCAAATCAAAAGTATACTCAAAAGATAAGACTAATTTTGGGAGTTTCAGTTCCTGTTTTTATAATGGGACTTGTATCATTTTTCACTGATGTCTCAAGTGAAATGATCCAAAGCATTTTACCTTTATTTATTATAGATCTAGTAGAAACGAATCCTACTTTTATTTTAGGTTTAATTGCAGGAATTACGACTGCTCTAGCCAACATATTAAAAGGAGTATCAGGTTGGATGAGTGATAAAATCAACAAAAGGAGACCTTTTGTCGTAGCGGGATATACGGTATCAAATCTTTCTAAACCTTTCATAGCTTTTAGCCCATCATGGCAATTTGTATTAGGATTAAAAGCAACTGATCGATTTGGCAAAGGTCTCAGAACATCTTCGAGAGATACACTTATTTCTTATTATGCGGTTGAGAAAGGAAAAGCCTTTGGAATTCATCGCGCAATGGATACATTAGGTGCCGTTGTTGGTTCTCTTCTTGCATTCGTATTTTTATTTTGGGCGTGGAGTTATTCTGAAATTATATTTTTCTCTATTTTTCCAGGACTCTGTGCAATTGTATTAATTCTTTTCATCAAGGATGTTGATCCAACAAAAATAGATGAAACAAAGTTGAAATTTCATGGTGAATCAAAAGTAGATAAAATTGATAGAAATTTTATTAAACTTATAATTATTCTTGGAGTAATTGAATTTGCTAGCTTAGATATTGCATTCCTCCAAGTTAGATCAAGAGATTATATTTTTTCTGGATTAATCTTTTTAATACCTGTCTTTTATTTACTAACAAACATAGTTTATATGGTTTTATCTCCTATTATGGGATCTTTATCTGACAAAATCGGACGTAAACCAATTATCGTAAGTGGGTTATCAATTCTTTTAGTTTCTACTATATTTTTGGCATTTCCAATTGAATCTTCAATTTTTTCTCTTATCGCAATTATAATTATTTATGCATTTTATGGGTTTTATTTAGCATCAGTAGACCCTATCTCAAGGGCGTACATTGCCGATTTAGCAGGCAAAAATAAAAGAGGTCGAGCATATGGTTATTATTATCTCTCTGTAGGGATAATTTCCTTAGGTGAATCACTGCTTTTTGGATTTATTTATGATTTATTCTCATTTTTTTGGGCTTTTCTCTATATATCAATTCTATTATTTATATGTATTATAGTGTTTATTAGCACTGATTTCTCCAAGATTCTACACAAGGAGTAATTATTCGTTAAATTATGAATCGATGTAGAGTATACCTAAACAATTAAATAAATTAGATTATAGGTTATTTGAGGTGATATAAAACATGAAAGAAGATTATTGTCTTACTTCAAAGGATGTGGTTCTAGCAGCTATGCAATCATCTAATAAAAATATGGAAGATTTTAAAGTCGATCCTAATGTTATGATTATTTTCTCTGGAGCTCTATTAAATTATTTAAAAGAGAAAGCTAATTTAGAACAATCAGATTGGTTATTACCGTTTCACCCATATGGCTCTGAAAGATTGCATCGAGGTAAATATGAACACCTTCCTTTAACAGTAATTGTTCCACCTATGGGTGCTTCGACAATGGCTTCAGTAGCAGAAGATTTAATCTTTTGTGGATCAAAAGTAATTCTTCTTGTTTGTGGTTCATGGGGGATTGGTGAAAAAGTAGAATTACTTGATTATATTATACCTACTCATGGTTTAGGACCAGATGGAACAAGTATACATTATGGAAGAAAGTTAAATGAAGAAATTGAATTAAATAAAGAGATTGTAAACATTTTTATAGAAGAAACAAAAAATAGAACTAAAAATTACCATATAGGGAAAAACTATTGTAAAGAAGCATTCTATAAGATCAATAAAACAGAAATTCTTGAAATGCAACAGAAAGGGTGTATTTCAATGGAAAATGGAGAGATTAATGTTCTCTCAACAATATGTAAGCAAAATCAGATAAAATTTGGTGTAATTTTTTATAGCTATTACAATCCTCTTGAGGGGTGGAAAATTTCATGGAAAGAAGACCAATATGAAGAATGTGTAGAACTTGAAGGAGATATTGCATTAGCTACAATGTTAAGAATAAATAGAGGATAATTGAGTTATTTTTTCTACTTAGATTGAGTCCATAAGTTAGCTAAATATATCAAAACTTCAGTAGCTTTTTGAAGAGCCAAAGTTGGGATGTATTCTTTTCTAGAATGAAATAATAAACCTCCAGCAAAAATATTTGGCGTTGGAATTCCTTTCGCACTTAACCGAGCTCCATCTGTACCTCCCCTTATAGGATGAATTTTCAATTCTAAACCCGACTTTTCGATTGCTTGTTTAGCTAAATCAATAACTTTTGGCGTTTTTTCTAGATAAATAAACATGTTTTGATATTGATGTTTAAAGTTTATTTCAATTTTTAATCCCGGATAACGAATTTCATATGCTTTCTTTAGATTTTTTAAATAATCCATCCGTCTATGGTTATTTTCTTCTAAAAAATCTCTAATCAACATTCTTGAGTTAGCTTCTTCTGCATTACCTTGTAATTTTGTTAAATGAAAAAAACCTTCCTTCTCCTCTGTATGTGTAGGCGATTCAGATTCGGGAAGCTCACTAAAAAATCTGCTTGCAATTTGTATGGCATTAATCATTTTATTCTT
>CAYNEU010000773.1:0-3138 GCA_964396275.1 uncultured archaeon
TTAAATCTAACTCTAAAATATCGTTTTTGATAATATTTTGTCCTGGATCACTACAAGTAAAATCATTTACTCTAGCAACAATAATATTTGGGAGGGCTTCAACATAATCTCTAATAAGATCGCAATCGATGCTATTACTAATATTAACTCCTCATCTACAGATATATACTCCAATTCTAACTATGGTCTGTAATTCAGACACTTAATCCACCTTTTTAAAATTTCACCAAATTTTTTTTATCATAAAATTTAAAAATTCCAATTTGAAGAAAAAATTTACATAAATGTAATTTAAACTACACGAAAGAATGTTTTCTGATTTGTTAATGAGCTATTAGAAATTTAAAAAATTTGATAAGAAAAATTGTAGTTATTTTGACAAATTTGGTTATCATTCTTTTAAGTTTATGTATGAATCTGATCCTTGTTTGATCCTTCTCCAAATTGGATATTATCGTTCTTATAATACATTATGGAGTATCCAATCATATCACATTATCATTCTCAACCATCAAATGGGTTAAAAAGATCACATTTATATATTTTGACAATTATATTTATCATGAGTAACAAAAAAATTATTAAAATAGTCATTAAAATATTTTAAATTATAAATATATATTGTTGATATTTAATAATGAGTATAAAATCTTTTAATGATTTAATTGAAAAAGTCCATAAGCCTGGTATTTCTCAAGAATGTGGAGGTTGTGTTAGTTTTTGTAATTCATTAGAAAATAAAATAATTGAATATAAAAAGCCCAATTCACTCAATCAAAAAAAAAGCGAACAAAAAAAAATATGAAGAATAAAATGATAACATGATACTCTAAATAAATGACTTTACTAGTAAATAAAGAATAATTTTTGTATAATTTTAAAAAAAAATTTAAAAATGTTTGTTTGGTATAGGGAAAAAAAGGTAGGATTTAAATAATGGATATATATTCAATATTGGCTCATCCATTTAGGAGAAAAATTTTACTTCTTTTAGAAAAAGAGGGTTACCTTCCCTATACTGATTTAATGGAAAAACTTGGTTTAGAAACTACAGGACAACTAAATTTTCATCTTAAAAAGATCGGCTCATTAGTAGGTAAAGACAAAAAATCCTATTTTCTTTCAGAAGATGGGAAACGTGTACTAAAAATTATTAATCTTAACAAAAGAATTTTATTGGGAGAATATATTGATGAATATTTAGACTCTAAGGGAAGTGAAATAAGTCGAATAGGAGTAATTATTTGTAATTGTAATACAGAAATTTCACGTGTAATTGATGTATCAGCGCTTGAAAATTATGTAAATAAGTTAAAAATGGTAGTATCGGTAAAAATTTTTGAAAATCTTTGTCAACAAAAGAATTTTGAAAAAATACATAATTGGGTAAAAGACAATTTTATGAATAAAATAGTAATTGCTGCTTGTTCTCCTAAAACACATCAACATCTTTTTGAACGAATTTTTGAAGATATTATAGATCGTACAAATATAGAAATAGCAAACATTAGAGAACAATGTTGCTGGGTACATCAATCAAAAATAAATCAAATTGATCCTAATCTTTCATTAGAAAAGACTAAATTATTAATTGAAGCAGCTGTTGAACGTATAAATGTTCAAAAAAAAGTAAAAGTGAAGAGAGTTGAAGTAGAAAAGAGTTGTGCAATATTAGGTGGTGGAATTGCTGGTATAACACTTGCTTTAAATTTATCACGATCTGGAATAAAAGTATATCTTATTGAAAAATCACCAACATTGGGAGGTAAAGTAGCCAGATGGCATAGAATCCATAATATGGGTGATTGTTCAATATGTTTTATTTCAGAATTAATAGGTGAGTTAGTGAATGAAAAAAATATAAAGATTTTTACTAATACTGAAATTGAAAATGTGTCAGGAGAAGTAGGGAATTTCACAATTAATATGATTAAAAAACCTCGGTATATTGATGTGAAAAAATGTACAGGATGTAAACAATGTATTGACATTTGTAGTATAGAAAAACCAAATCAATATGAATTTGGTTTAACTACGCGAAAAATTATATATATTCCATTTATACATTCCTTTCCTTATGTTCCATTAATTGATGAAGAAGATTTAAAGAATTGCGTTAATTGCAGAATTTGTGAACGTGCTTGCGCGAATAATGCAATAGATTTAACTCAAAAAGAAGAGAAAATCGAAATTAAGGTTGGTATTAAAGTTATTGCTATCGGATCTGATTTTTATGAAGATTTACAGGATTATCATTATAATCCCAAGAAAAATATAATAATTTCACCTGAATTTGAGCGGATTTTATCATCTGACGGTTTAACTGAAGGAAAACTCTTAAGAATATCAGATAAAAAACCCATAAATACAATTTCTATTATTCAAGAAGTTGGTCCCTCAAAATATCTCGCAGATTACTCTGAAATTTTGGCAGAAAAATATATTGAGGATATTAGAATAAGAAATCCTAATTGTGAAGTTAATATATTTTATGATTTAAATAAATTAAAGGATAAGAATGAGATTTTGTTAAGATCAACTAATCCTAGATTTATTTATGCCAATAAAATTACTATTGCATCTAATCAAGATTTAAATTATGTTATTGCTGATAATATCGAATTTCCAAGTGATTTGATTGTATTAAATCTTAAATATATCCCTAATAAAGATCTAAAAAACCTTCGACAGTATATGGATTTTACTCTAAATGACAATGGATTTATGAGTGGAGACACATTAGCATCGGGAATTTATGGTGTTGGGACAATCCTCGGCCCTTTAGATTATAATTCTACAATTTCGACAACTAATCATATTGCTTTAAAAATCCTTTCATTACTTTCTAAAGATTATTTAATAGCAGAGTTTACAGGAATAGAAATCGATGAAAATAAGTGTGGCTTATGTGGATTATGCTTAAAAATTTGTCCCTATAATGCTATTACAATGGAAGCAGATAAAGTTAGCATAGATAAATTCAAATGTAAAGGTTGTGGTACTTGTGTCAGTATTTGTCCTACTAATGCAATAGATTTAAACATAGACACTTCTGAGAAGGTTTTAGCGACAATTAAAATTTTTTCGAAATTCAGAGCACCTCCAAAAATTATTGCTTTCTGCTGTGCTTCTTGTGGA
>CAYNEU010000774.1:0-12625 GCA_964396275.1 uncultured archaeon
TACGGTGAAAGAGTATATCAACTTTTGAGTCTTGTATCTAAAACTTTTTTAGCATGGTTAGTATTCGCAGGAGTATTTAGTCCAGCTTGATTTACCAAAACGAAATATAAAAAAGATTATTGTTTTTTACTTTTTTTTTATTTTTATGCTTCTATTACATACAATGGCCACTTCTTTAAAATTCCTTTAGGATTATTACCATTTCGAACTTTTTCTAAGATTTCTGAACGCGTTGCTATAAAATCTACTGGATTCTCATTAATTAATTCGATTTTAATTTCATTATTTAAGATAGCTTCTTTAAAATTATCATTTGCAATGCAATCAAGTAATATTTTACTATAATTCTTCAAATTATAACAGTTTTTCTTACCATTTGAATAAAGAAACAACGTCCATGGTTTATCTGAAACCGAGTTTTTTCTAACTAATAAAAGTGAATCAAGATTTAAACCACATTTCTCTTTTAAACAATTTAATAGAAGTCGTGGATTTTGAATGTCAAAATTAGAATAAGTAAAATAATCACCAGCAAATACCTTATAATGCGATTTTATAACTATTTCTTTTGATATATTTATTGGATATTTTAATTGAAAACTTGAACGCAAAATTCTTCCTTCTATTTGTGGAAGCCCTCCTTGATCCTTAATAGAAATAACATCCCCCAAATCAATATTAATTAAAACCCCCGTTGTATTTAGTCGGGAAACATAAAGCCTACCAAGTTTATTCTTTGTTCTTGAAACTAACTCTTTCTTTCCTTTATATTCTATTACTGGAAGCGTCAGTGGAAAAATATACATTTTATTTAAACGAGATATTTCAAAATCTCCCTTGTTTATACTTGCAGCAAATGGGCCAACTTCAGAAGCTACATAAAGATTTGTAAATTTTTCCTTAACCTCTTCCCATTTCATAAATTTACGAATTAATTCCCAATCTGATTTTGATAATGAACTTATACTGAAAACCAAAGTTGCTTTAGATAACTTTTTAGATAATTCTTTTTGAATTTCTTTTGAAACACTAGCTAATCCATTCTTTTCTATTTTTAATAGAAAATTTTCAAGTTGTGGATTTTGAGTTTTCTTTATTAAATCAAGCGATCTTTTTATCCCCTTTTGGAGCCTATTAATATCTGCCCATCCCAAAATTGTTATTGCTGGTGCAGAAATGACTGAGACATTATCCATCGTTAAGATTTTAGATATAATTTCTAGATTTCTTGAATTTTTATATTCATAAAACAGATATGATTTTGGTTTAATAACGGATAACATGATTCGTTGAGAAAATTCTGAAGAGTAAAGTGAAATATATTTCTTATCTCCATATGATCTAATCCCATCGAATTTTAACCTAGAAGGAACAAAAATTATAGCAGATGAATTTGAATCTAATCCACTCGATTCAAAGATTGCTTGCATGCCAGGAGCCCATTGCCTCTTTATAATATCGTTTGCCATATGGAACCATTTTAGCATCGACAATCTGCTATTTGTAGTCCCCGAAGTATGGCAAAAAATTAATGGATTAGATACTTTATCGTTATTTAGATAATCATCTAAATCAATTGAGAAAGTTTTTGAATCAGTTGTTTCAGATTTTATTCTATTGAAAAGATCTTCAACAGACAATAACCCCGAAAGTTTTAACGATAATTCTTCATATTCCTCTTTAGAACTTATTTCAAGCCAATGTTTCCAATTTATTCTTTCTATATTTGAAAAATATTTATTGAAGTATTTTTGGACTTTAACATCAAAATCAAATAACTCCAAAATGTGGTTCCACGATTTTAATTTTATATTACTTAATTAAATATTTATAAATTTGAAATTTTCAAAATCTAATAGAATAAATAAGGAAAAAAAGAATTATATTTTTTTACGAAAAAATTTTTTATTTTAAATTAAATATATGCTAAAATACCATAGAGCCCTGTTTCAGAATCTTGGAATATAGGCAAATGTGGAGGTAAATAGGTAAAGATTATTAAAGAGAATCCCAAACCAATAAGAATTATCCATGAAGTAATAGTCAACCATTCTGGTAATTCTTTTAAAGTCATAATCTTATAACTTACAAATTGACCGATAATCACACCAATAAAAAAACTCATAATGTCAATAATAAGAAGTTCTGTTCCAAGAATAGCTGTATATGAATAAAAAACAATTAGAATAGTACTAATATTTATTATTGCCGCAAAACTTTTTCCAATAATAATATTTTTTGCGTTTTCTTTTATAAATTTATATTCTATTAATGAAAATATTACAAGCGGCCAATAGGGGAGTTTGAGATGTTCCCACACACTTTCATTAACTGCTGTAATTGCTCCAATAGGCGGCCAAGAAAAAAACCATTCAAATAAGAAGTGGAATAAGGTTCCAACGATAATGATAAATATCATACCGAAAATTTCCCATCGTAGTAATTTGTTCTTCATTTTTTCACGTTTCACTTATTATAAAGTATTTTAATTAGTTTTGAATAAATTGAAAATAAAAATAATGTATATTTCTATTAAAACTAGCAGATCAAATTTTAAAATAGTTTTGTTTAGATTCTATAAATTTATTCTAATCTTTCACTTATCTTTATCAGAACTTATATTAATTTCTTTATTATTTCTAGATTGGAATTTATTAATATTAAGTATCAAAAAATTAATTTTTGTGGTTTTATATGAAAGCAGCTGTATATGATGGAAGTAAAATAACAATAAAAGATGTCTCGGATCCAGAAATAAAAGAATCTCAAGCTTTAATTCGAGTCAAAAGGGTTGGTATTTGTGGAACAGATTTAGCAATCGTAAATGGACATTTACCAACACCTACTCCTATTATACTGGGGCATGAATTTGCTGGAGAAGTTGTAAAAGTAGGTGAACAAGTTGATCATTCTTGGTTAAATAAGAGAGTTACTTCAGAAATTAATAGCAATATTGATTTTAATTGTTATTATTGTAAAAAAGGGCTATATACTCAATGCGTATCTCGTAAAGCTATTGGGATTGATATAGATGGGGCTTTAGCAGAATACATTGCATTAGATTTTTATTTATTGCATGAAATTCCTGATAAAATACCTTTCGATGAGGCTACATTTATCGAACCTCTCGCTGCAGCTTATCAAACATTTGAAATGATGCCAATTGATAAAGATGATAAAAATATTGCATTATTTGGTCTTGGAAAGTTAGGATTATTAATCAGTCAAGTAGCATTATCTAAAGGATTAACACTAATAGCTATAGATGGTTCCGATAAAAAACTTAATCTTGCAAAACAATTTGGGGCTCACTATTTAATAAATAGGGGGATATGTAAAGATGTCCCTGATGAAATCAAGAATTTTACTAAAAGATTGGGTGCTGATATCGTAATTGATACAACGGGTAATCCTAGTGCTCTCAAAGAGATTATTGCTTCTTGTAGAACTCGTGGAAAAATTCATGTAAAAAGCACTCATGGGCTTGAAACACCTATTAATCTCACTGATATTGTTGTTCGCGAGCTTACGCTTTATAGCAGTAGATGTGGGCCTTTTGAAAAGGCAATTGACGGTTTAAAATCTGGTGACATATTGGTAAAGAAACTAATTTCGAAGAAGTTCAATTTGGATGAAATAAATGAAGCTTTTAACTCTTATAAAATTAGCCCTGATCATATTAAAACTATAGTTCAAATATAGAGCGTTTTTATTTATTAAAAATCAAGGATATGCAAGATATTTTCAAAAAACAATGAATATTTTAGAAAATAAATTTTAATTAATACCTATACCTTTAAAATTATAAATTGTTTCTTTTAAGGAAAAGTATTTATGGATACTACAGAATTACCATCGATTGAAAGTGTTTCAGAGAATACTACTATTAAAGAAGAAATTGAAAATCAATATTTTTGGTATCTTTTTGTCCTTTTTACAATATTTTTGGCTTCATTAGTTATTCCCGCAATTGTATTTCTAATGTATGTATTTTTCTTTTTTTTACCTAATTTTTTAGAAACTACTAGTTTTTTAGCCCTTTTTACTGAGTTTAAACCTATGATAGCATTGATCTCTATGCCTTTAATTCTCATTGGTTGTTATCTTATTCGACTATTCTTTATAGGTTTAATTACACGTGGTTTTTGGTATCTAACTGAAAAAAGATCCCCCAGTAAAGATGGTATTATACCAAGAAATTTTCCTAGTAAAACATTAAATTATTATCAAATTAGAGGTTTCATGATTAAATATGGAAAGAATGCTTTTATGAAAGGACCTTTTCCTTGGCTTAGCAACTGGTATTTTAATTTTATAGGTGCAAGTAAAATTGGAAAGGGTACTACCTTTGAGGAATCTGTCAGTAGTGATAAATTTATTGAAGTAGGGAAAAATTGTTATATAGGAGTTAACTCTGCATTAGCTAGCCATGTTATTGAGGGAATTTTTGGAAATATTTCTTATTTTAAAGTAAAAACTGGAAATAATTTTACTGCAGCAGCTAGTAATGTTTTAGGACCCGGTTCTGAAGCTTATGATAATTCTTATTTACTCCCTTTAGCAGCAGCCACGAAACATAGTTTAATTAAAGGAAATAATTATTACTGGGGCATGCCATTAAGAAAAATTTTCAGAAAGAAGATTATGAAATTTTTAAGAATATCACCAAAGGATTTAGAGAAAGGTGAAAATGCTGGAGGTTATAAAGATAAGAAATTGTTTAAAAAATTGAAAGCTCAGAAACGTTCGAAACAATCTGATGTTGAACCCAAGACAGTATTAGATAATGGAGACTTAAAGAAGGAAAATATTAATCTAAATGATATTGATAAAAAAGAATTAAGAATTGATTTTACCACTAGTAGTGCGATTTCAAGGATAAATATAAAATTTTTAGTAGTTTATATCCCAATTTTTTGGTTGTCTGGCATGATAGATACCGTGATCTTTTACTCTTTCACTCATTACGTGCAAAATTGGGCATTAATGGCATTTTTTTTACCAGCAGTATTAATTATTATGTGGTTTATATTTATTTTTGGTTGTTTTATCTTGAGCAAACTTTTCTTGATATTAATTAATTTAATACATAAGCCAAAAGAAGGTATATTTAAAGCAGAGAAAGGAGATACTGATTTTGAATTTTGGTGTTTACGAACTGAATTAAAGAAAGTAGCTTTTTGGCTTGTTAGAAATTGGCCACTCCCATGGATGGATATTTTGGCTTTTAAATGGTTCGGAATTAAAATGAGTTTATCAAGCACGTTATGGGACTCATGGTGCGATGGTGAATTTATTAAATTTGGACGTAGGGTAATTGTAGGGCAAGGTGCTACTGTTATGTCCTCTATGGTCGTCGGAAAATATTTACTAATTAAAAAAGTCATTCTAGATGATTATGTTGTTATTGGGGGTCAGAGCATCGTAGCTCCAGGAACGATCGTTGGTAAGGATTCAGTAGTTGGTGCGCTTAGCACAACTAACTATGATCAGATCCTTGAGCCAGGATGGATTTATTTTGGAATTCCTGTCATTCAATTAAAGAAAAATAAATATTCCGAAGAACGTCGAGATATACTTATGAAACGGGATGTTGATGAAGAAAAGAAGTATGAAATTAAACATGAAGTTAATATTGATGAAGATAAAAAAGAATTCGCATAAAAAGACATAAATATTTTAAATTTTATTTATTTTTAATTGCTCTTTTAAAAAATTCTTTAAACTACCACACCTTTCTTTCAAAACCTGTTTATCTTGATAGAATAGATTAGTTCTAGGGCAATCCTTATCAAATATACACTTCTTCCTATGAAAATCGAATATTAACGGGTAAAATCTGCAACCTTGAGGACGAAACTCATAAATAGTACAAATTTTTAAAAGCTTGTCAAAAAAAACACAATATCCTTCAATATTTTTTAGTTGAAAAAGATCATCCTTGTTTTTAACAATAAATTCTCGCTTTCTTTTATGATTTTGGCATTTTCTCATTATCAAATCAATATCTTGTTCGGAAACAATCATCTCTGTCTCTATACAACACTTTCCACAATTTTCGCAATCATTTGACATGGTTGTTTTTTCTCTTTGCCTAAGACTCATAACTTTAAAAGAAAAAAAAATAACTATTAAAGTATAATAAGTATCAAATGTTTTTTAATGAAGAAAAAATTACCGAAATTTATAAATCATAATAAGAATCAATAGTAAAAATGAGTGATGAAGGAAAAGAATCTAAGCGTTCTGATTCCGATGATTCTAATAAAGAAGTTATAAAAGAAGAAATCAGTCTTCAGTTTCATTTATATATTATTATTTTCGCTATTATTTATTATATTTCATGGATTATACCGGGATTTGTATTTTGGTTATATTTTTTCTTCCCTTTTCGAATATTCTTTTTAAAAAATTTTGGTTTTTTATCTCTTTTTACTAATTTAAGTTCTCTAATAACGTTGTTAATTATGCCTTTAGTTATTATTAGCGGTTATTTAATCCATTTAATGTTGATTGGATTAACAACACGATTTATTTGGGGAATTACTGAAAAAATTTCACCATCAAAATCAGGTATCATTCCAAGAAATATTAGAAGTAGGGTAGCAAATTATTACCATATTAGAAGTTTTATGATAAAATACGGAAAAAATACATTTACAAAAGGTATGTTTCCATGGTTATCTAATTGGTTTTTTAATTTTGTTGGGTCAAACAAAATTGGTAAAGGCACAACCTTAGAGGAGTCTGTAGGGAATGATAAATTTATTAATATCGGGGAGAACTGTTATATTGGTGTTAATTCTACATTAGCGAGTCATCTAATTCAAGGAATCTTCGGGAATATCTCATATTTTGAAATTAATGTTGGTAATAATGTAACTTCTTCTGCCTTGGGTAATGTTGGTGCAGGTAGTGAAATTCATGAAGATACATATCTATTACCTCTAGCTTCTACACCAAAACATAGTATATTAAAAGGAAATAATTCATATTATTTTGGAATTCCAATGAGGAAAATCTTTAGAAAGAAACTATTGAAGTATCTAAATGTAATACCAAAAGATTTGGAGATGAATGAGAATATTGAAGGGTACTCAGATAAAAAATTATTAAAAAAAATAAAAGAGAAGAAGAGTTATCATGAAAAAGATGATGAAAACATTGATAAAGAGCAGATTCTGGGTGATCTACAAGAAGTTAAAATAGCGTTGGATAAATTAACCGCAGAAGATTTAGCGATTGATTTCACAACAAGCTCTGCAATAAGTAGGGTAAATGTAAAGTTTTTAATTGTATATATACCAATTTTTTGGCTTTCGGGGTTAATCATAACTATAATTTGGTACTGGTATTCTAAATCTCAAGTTTCATCGAACTTTCAATGGTCATTTTTCTTTTTCTTCCCAATTGTTTTGTTCGGATTATTATATATCTTTAATGCGGGATGTCTTCTTTTTAGTAAGCTGTTTTTAATTTTAATAAATTTAATTCATAAACCTAAAGAGGGCGTGTTTAAAGCAGAGATTGGAGATACTAATTATGAATTTTGGATGATGAGAACTGAACTAAAGAAAATTGCTTTATGGTTATTTCGAAATTCACCATTTCCGTGGACCGATGCTTTAGCTTTTAAACAGTTAGGAATTAATATGGATTTTTCAAGCCATTTAGCTGATACTTGGTGTGATTCTGAATTTATTAAATTTGGGCGTAAAGTATTGGTTGGTCAGGGTGCTACAATTATGTCTAGTATGGTAATAGGTAAATATTTATTAATTAAAAAAGTATTTTTTGATGACTATGTAATGGTTGGAGGTCATACGACGATTGCTCCGGGAACGATAATAGAGAAAGAATCGGTTATCGGTGCGATAAGTTCAACAACCTATGACCAAGTTCTAAAACCTGGTTGGATTTATTTTGGGATACCTGCGAGGGAATTAAAAGAAAATAAATATGCTGAAGAGAGAACAGATATAATAATTAAACGCCAAGTAGCTGAAGCCAAAAAATTTGAAACGACACTTGAAGTTAATATTGATGAAGATAAGAAAGAATTAATTAAAATAAAAAAAAAGAGGAAAGAAAAATGAGTGTACCAAATACAATGCGAGTTGGTCCTTTCACCTCAAATGTGCTCGTGCGGAAACGTTATTTATTTTTTTACATCTTGCTTATTTGGGCAAGTATAATTCCAATCCTCTTAGAATTTTGGGTTTATTGGCGTTTTTTATGGCACCCGATAAGACCAGTCCATTTCTATACATTTCTTCCACTTTTAGCTTTCTTAATGTATATTACTCTAGTTTTTTTTTCAATACTTTTTGCTAAGATCTTATTAATTATAATTAATACATTCCATAAGCCTCGAGAAGGTGTTTTCTTACGAATTCCCGCAGATCGAGATTATCGATATTGGAGTCTACGAAATACGGTAAAAAGATGGCCGATTTGGCTTGCACACAGATTTCCATTCCCTGGATTTTTAGATAATGTGTGTTTCAAAATGTTTGGAGTGAAAACTAAAATTTCAAACTCCTTATTTGAAGGTTGGGTCGATACTGAATTTATAAATTTTGGTAAAGACGTAGTTGTTGGACAAGGCGCAATTGTTCAATCTGCCGTAATAATAGGTAATCTATTAATAATCCGAAAAACTGTTATAGAAGATGAAGTTAGAATAGGGTCACATGCTATAATCATGCCAGGTACTCATATTGGGCAAAATTGTATTTTAGCTGCTAATTCTGTAACTACAGTAGGACAAGTTTTAGAAAGAGGATACATTTATGCGGGTATTCCTGCAAAAAAGTTTAAAAGGAACTATTTTTTTGAGGATGGGTTGGAGGATAAGATAGGTCATGTTGAGGATGTTGAGGCGTTAAGAGAAAAATATGAACAGATTTATACTAAAAGATATGATAAATTGAAACTTAAAGAGCGTCGTGAGTTAAAGAGAGAAAAGAAAGAAGAGGAAAAAAAGAGATTTGACTATGCGACTGATGAATGGGAAGAATTTGACGATGGTTTCAATATTTAACAAAAATTATTATAATCCAGCTAATTTAGCATCCTTATTTCATGTTAAAATAAAATACATCCGTCTATTACTTTTTCCTTTATTTACTGTTTTTGTCACTTCAATTTTACCAATCTCTTTTAAGTTTTTAACATGCGTGCCACCATCTACTTGCTCGTCGATATCTCCTATTCTAACAATGCGAAATTCCTTAATATTCTTGGGTAATCCCACAGCTAAGCGTGCTAATTCAGGCTTTCCTAAAACGTCCTCTCTATTCATATAATCAATGGTTATTGGTATATCTTTTTCAATGATTTTATTCGCTTCCTCTACAAAACTTCGTAATTTTTCAGGTGAATAATCTTGCATTGAAAAATCCATTCTTGTTTTATCTAAATCTATTTGATTCCCAGTAATTTTAGCATCAGCTCTCCTATAGAGGATATTACTAATAAGATGAGAAGCAGTATGATAGCGCATAAAAGAGTATCTTCGTTCCCAATCAAGTTCGCACCTGACTTCATCACCTTTTTTTAAACCTGGGTTATCTACTTCATGGCTTATTTTTCCAGAAAACTTTCCAACGTAAACTACTTTAAATTTTTGATTATCTTTTATAATAAAGCCCTCGTCCCAAGGTTGACCACCTCCTTTAGGATAGAAAGCAGTTTTATCAAGAATAATATAAATATCATCGGTGACGCTTACAACTTTCGCAATCCAGCTTTTAATGTAAGAATCATCCATATAGAGTGCTCTATCCATAAAAAGAAAAAAAATACATTACCTTATAATTTTAATCTTTTTCATGAATTTCAGAAGGTTTTACACCATCAAACAATTCTAATTTTAAAAATTTAACTTCTTTTTCACATTGAGGGCAAAAATAATATCCTGTCTCTTTGTTTTCAAAATGAAAACCACATTCCTTACAAACAGCATAAAACATATAATAAAGAAAATTTAATTGAGTATTTAATTTATTTCATTAAGCTCATTAGGTTTAGCTCCACAAAAAGCCTTAAACTTGATAAAATCCATCTCTTTTGAACAATTAGGACAAAAATATATCCCTGCATTCTTATTTTCGAATGAATATCCACATTCTTTGCATACTATTGCTTTCATAATATAAATTTCTCAAGTAGTGTTTTAAAGTATTCTTATTATGAATTAGAAATTGGATAAATATTAATTAAATTACAATAGGTGCATCGTAAAAAAAATGAATAAATAATAAGTCTTATATAATTATTTATACGGATTTAGTATAACTTCGTAATTTTAGAAAGTTAAATAAGGGAAAATATATGAAATCTGTTGAAATAGCGGGTACTAAATTTGAAGTTAAAAATGGATTTCTTGATTTAGCTCTTTTAGAAATAAAAGATATCAATGAAATACAAGGATTATCAAAACTAAAAGATTTAAAGAATTTGGAATTAAGTTCAAATGATATTGAGGCCATAAGTGGATTAGATAACTTAACTGAGCTAGAAATTTTGAATTTGGGAAGTAATAAGATTGTTGAAATAAAGGGTTTAGAAAATTTAAAAGATCTCAAGATTCTACATCTAATAAGTAACCAGTTAACAGAGATAAAAGGTTTAGAGAATTTAAGAAATTTAGAAGAATTATATTTAAGGGGAAATCAGATAACAAACGTAAAAGGTTTAGAGAATTTAACTTCATTGAAAAGGCTTGATCTTTCTTGGAATGACATAACAGAAATCAGAGGGTTTAATACTTTAAAAAATCTTGAAGTATTATGGATTGCAGGAAATAAGGTAGAAAAAATCAAAAATTTTGAAAAGTTAGAGAAACTGGAAGTATTAAATCTTGCTGGAAATCAGATTGAGCATATTGAAGGGTTAGAGAATCTAAAGAATCTTAAATCTCTTTATTTGAATAATAATTTAATTAAAGAAATTCATAGCATAAATACTTTAGAAAATTTGGAGACGTTATGGCTAAATAATAATAAAATTTCAAATATTGGAGGTTTAGATAATTGCGAAGCCCTAAGAATTCTAAATTTAAAACAAAACAATATAACCCAGATAAAAGGATTATATTCTTTAAATCGGTTAGAAAATCTCTTTCTTTCAGAGAATAATATTGGAGAAATTAAAGGTCTTGAAACACTAACTAAGTTAGAAACTCTTGATTTGGGTCAGAATCGGATAATTCAGGTTAAAGGATTAGAGTCTCTAATGAATTTAAAAGATTTATGGTTAGCGGATAATTTAATCCCTCAAAAAATCTTAGATCAACTTGGAGGGTTAGATTCGGGGGGTTGTGCAAATAATCCGTTGAAATTTGTTCAGTATAGTCTTGTTAATTTATAATACTTTTTTTAGAAATTTTATAAATGCTAAAAATAATAATACAAATCATATATCTTATTCATATATAATCTTAAAATAGAATTTTAAAAAGGTAAATTATTATGGCATTAACTCCATTTGAAATTGCAAAAAAACAAATTGATATTGTCGCGGAAGAAATGGGATTAGATCGTAATGTAGCGAAATATCTTAAAAGAGTAGAAAGAGCATTAATAGTTACTATACCTGTAAGAATGGATGATGGGTCTATTGAGATTTTTGAAGGGTATAGAGTTCATCATAGCACAGTTAGAGGTCCTGGAAAGGGTGGAATAAGATTTTCTCCAGAGGTAAATTTAGATGAAGTTAAAGCATTGGCGACTTGGATGACTTGGAAATGTAGTCTTTTGAATTTACCATTAGGCGGTGCTAAAGGAGGAGTATGTGTAGACCCTAGAAAGTTATCTAAAAATGAATTAGAACGCCTTACGAGGAGATATACTACTGAAATAATTAATATCATTGGTCCTGATATTGACATTCCCGCTCCAGATGTTAATACTAATGCTCAAGTTATGGCTTGGATTATGGATACCTACTCAATGAATAAAGGAAGGTCTATACCTGGAGTTGTTACTGGCAAGCCCATTGAAATAGGAGGTTCAGTTGGTAGAGAGCCTGCTACGGGAATGGGATTATTTTTCGTATTAGAAGCTCTATGTGAAAAATTAAATATAGACGTGAAATCACAAAATATAGTAGTCCAAGGTTCTGGTAATGTAGGTGGAACCATTGCTGGACTATTGTTTAATGAAGGATGCAAAATAATGGCTATTTCGGACATATCTGGTGCGCTATATTATTCTGAAGGATTAGAAATTGATAAATTATTAGAATGGATTCAACAAGGCAATTATTTAAAAGATTATAAAGATAAGAGATATAAATTTATTACAAATGAAGAATTGCTTACTTTGGAATGTGATATTTTGATTCCAGCAGCTCTTGAAAATCAAATAACATATAAAAATGCTGATAATATCAAATGTAAAATTATATTAGAAGGAGCTAATGGTCCCCTTACACCTGAAGCAGATAGAATTCTGTTTGAAAAAGGGATTCGTGTATTACCAGATATTCTTGCTAATGCTGGTGGTGTTTGTGTTTCTTATTTTGAATATGTTCAGGATATCAGAGCTTATTTCTGGGAATTAGATAGAATTAACAAGGAATTAAAAAAGATAATTTTAAGGGCTTTTGAAGAAGTATATAT
>CAYNEU010000775.1:0-2656 GCA_964396275.1 uncultured archaeon
AAATATAGCAAAAGTTAAACCAATTAAAACTCCTGCAGATAGTTTTACATTTAATTCTGAATCCTTAGAATCACTTAAAAGAGATAAATTTCCAGATGTTCTTCCTACAATCCCTTTCAAAAACATCAATCCAGTATTTCCTAATATTGATACTCCCCCTATAATATAAGACTGAATAGTCGGTGTTATAATAATGGGATTCAACAAAGCTTCAATATTAGACCAAATTAAAGTACCCCCAGTGAATATCATTAATAAAATAATTATTACACTGGCAAGTTTGTCTTTTTTAAACTTTAGTCCTAAAATAACAATAATTCCAATTTTAACTAAATCTGTTAGATTTTCAAATCCGTCTGCAACCATTCCTTGGGATCCTAAATTTAAACCCGTTAAAATTTTTAATAAAGAAATAATAATTAAAAAAACTGCTGTGGAAAGCATCACCATAGTCTTAGAGAAAAATATCCTCATCCAATAAGAAGTATGTAAATTCCAATAGTAGCTAAATTCAACAAGATTTATTCCCTCATCAGTAAGCGTTATAATATTATCTTGATTAATTTGAATCAATTTTTTTCGTTTTGCCTTCTGCATAAATTCTTCCACATCTTCGTCTCCTATAATAATATGTCGTGTAGAAGAAATAAAAAAAAGACGCATCTTAGACTTTAAATCATCAATTGTATTAATTCCATCATATATCAAACATAAAAAACCATATAAAAAAGTATGGTGAGGGTCATGGTTATGAGATTCATAATATTTTGCCATTAAGTAATACCCTTTACTTGTTGGACCGTGCTTTAGCTCTTCTTTTGAATAGTGAGCTTTTAAATCTGTTAAAGGCATTAAATTATGATATTTTTCGCAATAAATTGCTTTACTAAATTTATATTAAAATTAATTTTAGAAGTAAATAAAATATAACTATAAATTTTTTAATCTACGATTTCATTTATCATTAATTAATTATTGTTTACAAAATAACTTATATAATATAAAAATGATAGAATCAGAAGCTTTACTAAAGTTTTTTAAAGGTAGAAGAAGTATAAGATCATTTCAAGATAAGAATATACCAGAAAAAGAAATTGAAATGATTTTAGAAGCGGGAAGGTGGACTCCAAGTGCCTCAAATCGTCAACCATGGGAGTTTATCGTCATACAAAATAAGGAAATTTTGGAAAAAATCTCAAAAACCGCATTTTATGGCAAATTTATGAAAGGAATTCCAGTAGCAATTGCAATTGTAGCTAAAATTAAAACAAGTCCTAAATGGTATTTGATTGATACATCATTAGTTTCAATGAATATGATGCTAATGGCTTGGTCTTTAGAGATTGGCACATGTTGGATAGGTGCTATGAATAGAGAAAAAGCAAAAGAAATACTTGGTCTAGGAGATAAGGACCATCTTTTAACTGTGTTACCTTTTGGATATATTAAAGGAGAGATTCCTGAACCTACATCTAGGAAACCGTTAAATAAAATAGTAAAATATGTATAAGTCAATAATGATGCATCAAACTGGAATTGTAAGATCTTCAAGAGTTTCTGGAGCTTTAGTAAGTTTTTGATATCCCGTTTCAGTAATCAAAACAGTATCAGAATGACGAAACCCTCCTACTCCTGGTATATAAACACCCGGTTCAACACTGATTACCATATTTTTTTCTAATTTTCTATCATATCCCTCTGCTAAGAAAGGAGCTTCATGTCCAGTAATTCCAAGACCATGTCCAGTACGGTGGATTATATAATCACCATATCCCTTTTCTATTATAAAATTTCTCACTGCTTTATCCACATCACTCATGATTATTCCTGGTTTTAGCATACCATATGCTAGAGCTCTTGCTTCAAACATTACTTCAAAGGGTCTTACAGTCTTCTCAGGTACGTGCCCTAAAAAGAAGGACCGTTCAATCTCAACTCCATATCCATCTACTCGAGCAGAGACTATTGAAACATGAGGCCCCCCCTCTTCCATAGGGGCAAATATATGAGGTATTAGATGAGGATCATGAGAAATTGATGGAGGCCAAACAGCTCCTGTGGTCTCTGTGGCTCTAAAGTTAGCATTAGGTATATCTTGGACTATTTTAGATGTCATAGCATCAGTGACCTCTTTATATAAAGCAAATTCAAGGACTTTCGGACGACATCTTTTTAATAATACTTTATGCCCTTTGTTTACTACTCGACACGCGTGATAAATCCGTCCTATTTCATAATCAGTCTTAATGATACGAACTTCATCAATTATATCTGAAACAATTATTTCTCCGGGAGTTTTATTAGCAATTCCTATAGGTAATTCAGATTCTATGCCTACTCTAGCATTTGATCTAATTAGCTTTTGATAATAATCATACCAATTATCACCGGGTCGAGCAGGAAATTCATAGTATACAACAAAATCGAGTTCACATCGCGCTCTAGATTCAAAATGCCCTTTCTCTAATCGTGGAATTAACATTTTTGGTTATTGTTCTTTTTCTATTATAAGTATAAATGGGCGTTCATGGACATAAAATGCAAAATTGGTTAAATAATAGATATTTACTGGATTAAATGAAATATAATAATCCAACTCCTGTTGCTTCATTAATTTTCTAACTTTCTCCAAACGATTCGACAATTCCTCAGGACT
>CAYNEU010000776.1:0-3318 GCA_964396275.1 uncultured archaeon
ATTAATAAAAATATTTTTAGAGATCAAAAATAAAAAAGAAGATCAATCCCTCCGATTAGATGATAGAGAAAAACTTGAATCTAAAATAAATAATGAAATGCTTAGAGCAGAACTTTTACAAGCGTTAAAGAAGAAGAACGATTCTATTAAGATATAATTTATTTTGCATAGAATTAATCATATCTTAACGATATTAGGATTCTTACACTAAATATTCTTGATTATAATAATTAAAAATTGGGATATATTTAGATTAATTATTCCAATGAATACAAATCTGGAATTTAAATACTTTACCTTTATACTCGCCATCGCTTATCGCAGAGAATTCAAATCCGTTATACTCATGCCAATAAATAGAAGCTTTATTAAAAAGTGGCTTTTCTACAATAAAAGCAACAATAGGAGTATTTATTGCTATTAGTGATTTTTGAAAAATTGCTGTACCAACTCCCTTGCGTTTATATTCTGGCAAAATGCTCACTTGGTCTAAATATGCAAATTCTTTATCTTCATTAAGGAGCAAATCCTTGGTTCTTTCATTTTCGTAAGAAAGATTACCGATAACATCACGCACATTTATTATATTATATTTTTTTCTATGGATACTCGCAAAACCAATTATTTTTGCAGTACTATTTTTCGCAACATAAATTTCGGTATTAGGATCTTCGATAAGTTTTTTATAATATACTATGTTCACTTCCTTTCGCAAAAAGCCTTCTTCTCCCAATTCTTCTATTTGCTTTTTAGAGATTTCATCAATTTCTCTTATTTCAATTAAATTTTGCTTAAAAGCATTTATAATTCCTTGAGCATCTTCTAATGTAGCAATTTCAACTTGAAAGTCGGTTTTTCCAGTCAATTTTAATTATTTCCTCAAAATTAATCCTATATCATGTTAGATTCCTTTAATTATAATCTTACTTTTTAAAAAATAAGATTTTTTTAAATTTTTAAGAATTATAGTATATATTAAAATTCCTTGTTTATATAAAAGCTTTAAACAGTAAGAAAAGAAGGGTAAAAATGGTTGATTACATTAAATTAAAGGGAACTGCTATCGAAAGAGGAACTCAACAGGGAGAACAGTTGAAAGATAAAATTCATAACATGTTCGATATTGTCTTTCACTCAAAAATGTTTTCAGAAGTTACCTCGAAATTAATACCGCTCTCAGTAATTAAACTTGGTTTAGGTATCATGGGTAAAAAGAACATAAAAAAATCTTTACAACAGTTTGTTCCTAATCAATATGAGAAAATGATTTCAATAGGTAAAGCAGCCTCTATAAAAGGATATATCCTTCATGGAGCTCATTTTATCGAAGTTATGTCAGGAGATCCAAAATCTCTTTATAAAAATCCTCCAGTTCAAGCATGTTCCATGATATTCGCCCTTCCTGAAGCTACATCAGACAATTCAATGATTTTTGGGCGTAATTATGATTTTCCTAACGTTCTCCAACCATTTCAAGTAGTTCGAGAAGAAGTTCCAGATGAGGGTTATAAAAATATAAATTTTACGCAATATCCTCTTACTGGTTGTCATATGGGGTTGAATGAAAAAGGATTAGCAATTGGTTATAATTATGGTCGTTCTTGGAAACAGGAACCACTCGATTTCAGATTGAAAGGTGTTCCAGGTACATTTATAGTACAAGAAATGCTCGAAACTTGTGCGACAACCCAAGAAGCTGTTAAATTTATTACTAACTTTACTGATCGTTCAAATGGATGCCATTATGGATTTATGGATGCTTCAGGAGATACATGTGTGATTGAGACTACAAGCACTCGCCATGCAATTCGTCGACCTACTGATAGTATCTTAGCTCATACAAACCATTATCAGACCGAAGAACTTAAAGATGCGAATTTGCCTGATTATGTACGATTCAAAATGGATGATATGGACATAAATCCTATTGAATCTCCAATAAGACGTTATCAGAGAGAAATTAAATTATTAAAAGAACACAAAGGGCAAATTAATATGGATAAAGTTAAAAATATTTTAAGCGATCATGATAATAGAGAACCAGATGATTTTACAGTCTGTACACATGGTCCCGCAGCGGGAACCTTAGGATCGATAATTATTCTTCCCACTAAAAGGGAATTTTGGGTTACTGATAATCATCCTTGTAATTCTAAATATGAAAAATTTACACTATAGCTAAAAATAAAAAAGAGAAAAAAAAATTTTTTAATATCTAGTTCTAGTTGATTGAATTCGAAGTTTTGCTTTTGTTTGTTCTTTACTATCTTGTAATATTACATATTCTGTTTTTGATGGGAGTTTAATTTCAAATTCTTGCTCAGCAATGACTTCATCTTTTTTCAAATGATCTTTTTCCCTTAGGATTACTTTAACTTTTTGTACTGCAGGATCATTTACATGTACGGTTTTAAATTGGCTCCAGAGGGACATATCAGCTTTACTAGTAAATTCTTGATTCCTTTGTAGCTTTAAAGTGCCTTTATTTGGCCATCTGGCTTTGAACATTTTAGGGCCATCCACTTTAAAGTAGAATTCACCACGCCATCCAAAGATATCATAATCTTTTAGGGTTTTTAAACTCATCAATTCAATACTAATTAAGTACCGTTCCTTTTCCTCTCCTACTTGATCCTGTTTGAATGATTGGTCTTTTGCGTACGTTTTCTTAGATTTCGCATAATAACGTCTAGGAATTTTATATTCACCTTTTTATTTTGATTATGTTTGAGAATTTTGTTTTAATTCTATTAAAATGTTTAAATATATATGTTTTGTTAGGGATGATTATTAAAAATTTAATAGAATTGTCAGTAAAAAAGTAAGAACACATAAATATTAAATAGAGATTTAACACATTATTATTAGTTATTTATCTCAATAATTCTAAATGTGAATATTATGTCGGTTGTTGAGTTGCATTTATCTGGTATTTTTGCATTTCTAGCTGTTGCCATTGCTTGGTTATATGGTGGGATTGTGCTCTATAAATATATTAAAACGAAAGAAAAAATTTTATTTTATTTCTTTTTGGCAATAATTTTTACAATGTCTCCTTGGTATCCCTCTGGATTAGGTTATGTATACTGGGTAATCACTGGCCACGAAATTGCGTATCCGATCTACGTTTTAATTGGAACTATAGGAGTTCCTATAGCTTTATTATCATGGCTTCAAATTTATATGCCCGCTTTACATCAGAAACAAAAACAAGTTGTCACATGGGTCGTCTTTTGCTTTTCAATCGTTTTTTATATTTATATATTATACTTTCTATTCTTTGCTTCAGGGGCTCCAGTAGAAGGATTAATTGGTATT
>CAYNEU010000777.1:0-3468 GCA_964396275.1 uncultured archaeon
GTTGTTGAAGAATTGTCCAAAATGCAATATCCTCCCTTATTTATAAATTTACAACATATGTGGGAACACGTAGCATTTATGATAATTGATGTACTTAAAGCATTTAAAGAATCTGACATCAATTATTTCCAAAATTTTCAAAAAAGAGATGATGAGATCGATAAGATGAGATGGAGCATATTTCGAGAATCTATTTCATATATGTTTGAAAATCCAAAAACGATTACTGCATGTGCACATTTCATAATGATTGCTCGATATCTTGAAAGATGCGGCGATAATGCATGTAAAATCGCTGAAAAAGTCCATTATATGGTTACGGGAAATCATATTGAAATTTCTTAATAAGAATATTAAACCCTGTTAAAATTGATCAATTATGGTAAAGAAAAAAATACTTTTTATATGCACTCATAATTCTGCACGTTCACAAATAGCAGAAGGGTTAATTAATGCTCTTTATAATGACAAATTTGAAGCTTTTAGTGCTGGTACTGTAATATCTCTTGTTCGACCTGAAGCTATTAAAGTTATGCAGGAGATTGGAATAGATATTTCTCAGCATTACTCAAAACACTTTAAAGAATTATATGGCATAGATTTTGATTTGGTTATAACTGTTTGCGATAACGCAAAAAAAGTATGTCCAGTTTTTCCAGGAGCAAAAAAGATGATTCATAAATCATTTCGAGACCCATCCTTAGTAATAGGTACGAAAGAAGAAAAATTAAAAGTTTTTAGAGAAATAAGAAACCAGATTCAAAGTTGGATTAAAGAAGAATTAGTCCAGGATTTTGAATCTTTCTAAATAACTCTATAAAAATCAATATACTGTATTAACGTCGATAAATTAATTAATTTAAAGAGCTTCTGAACTTGTTAATAATACCATAATATAATCTGCTACTGCTTCAATTGCATCAGAAATGGCTTCAATTATATTCATAGTCATTCCTACAGTAAAAATGGTAAAATAATTAACTTTATAATCAGTTTGTTGAAGACTTTTTCTTAATTTTATATTTAGTACATCAACTTGATGTTCAATATCATTAATTGTTGTTGCAATTTCTTTTACCTGAGTTCGATTTCCTAGTAAATCGATTAAAAGTTTATCTAAAAATTCAGAACATGTTACAGATTTATTCATCATTTCACTTATTAAGTTAATGGTTTCTTCACTGCTTTGTTCCCAAAATGTGTTTGGTATAGTATCAATTCTTCGAGCTACTCCAGTTGCACAATTTGCAACATCATCCATTCTCTTAACTAAATGTGATAAATCAGTACGTACGCTAGGATTCAATTCTCCTCTCGAAACATCTTTCATGATGTCTCTCCTCATATCATCTGCTTCTCTTTCAAATACATCAACGTTAAGAAATATTGCATGAGAATTTTCAACTTTTTTAGTTTTTAAAAGAAGTTGTACCCCCTCATTTAATTTTTTTACACATTTTTGAACTTGTTGAGCATGCTTTATAGATCTCTCCAATACATTTTCAGCAGTTTTCCGTTTCATAAATTCAATTAAAGAGCCCAAATTAATCACGAATAATTTTTTGTTGTAATATTACAATCTAATACTTTATGATATGACTATATAGATAAATCTATAATAAATATTTTAGGGTAATCCAAAATAAATAAATCCAGAATAAATAAAACCTGCTAATATAGCAGCAATTGGAAATGTAAGAATCCAAAATATTCCCATCTTACCTAAACCTTTATAATCAACTTCTTTCTTCTGTGCAACAGATAACCCTATGATGCAAAAAACAATAACATGACTATGAGATATGGGCAAACCAAAAATAGTAGCAATCATTAAAATTATAGCTGAACTTGTTTGTATTATGATACCTTCACTAGGACGTGTATCAATCATTTGAGACGCTAAATTTTTAATAACATATCGAGCAGCTATATAAATTCCAATACCTGCAAATATTCCACAAATTATAGCATAAAAGAAATATTGTGTTAGATTTAATGAGCCATTATCAAGTAATCCGTAAAGAATACCCAATGCTTCACCAGAATTAGCACCAACCCAAATCTCCGCAAAAATAACTGCAATTAGTAATAACCACTTGAAATATCTTTCAGATTTCTCAATTTGATTTAATCCTTTTAAACGGGATAAATAAAATTTAGCAAGCACCTTGAATAAAATAAAAGTAACTAAAAAACCAAATAAAGGAGATAAAAACCAACTCAAGACAACATTTCCTAATTTAGTCCAATTCAATGCAGTTTCAGGATTTACATCACCTTGAAACAATGCATATACTATTAAAACTCCAAACACACTCCCAATCAATGAATGTGTACTACTTAAGGGTATACCCGCAAAACTTCCAGCAACTAACCATATTATACTGCTTATTAAAACAGTCAATAACATAAAAGTAGTATATGTTATTCCCTCACCTAAAATATCTGCCCCTACGGTTTTTGCTACAAAACCTCCACTAAAAAGAATCATACCAGCACCAATAGCAATACCACCGATAATTAAAGCTATTTTAAATTTAACTACTCCTGCTCCTACTAATGCAGAAAGTGTTTCATCATTCGCACCAATTGAAAAGGCAAGAGAAATTGCCATTACAATTAAAACTATAACTAGAATTAAAGATAATTCAGCATCCATAATAAATCTTACTGATAAATTCTTAATCAAAAATTAGGTATTTTATGGAAAGAAATTGTATATATTCAGAGAAGTTCTTAATGTGATCCGCAAGCATCATTATAGTTTCAATTAATTCTTTAAGGTATAAGAATGTTCTTGATAGGTAATCCATTTCATAATTGTATAAACGAGTTATTAATTTCCATTCTTTTTTTCTCATTGATCTTCTTACTTCTTTTATATTTTCACAGACATCATGTGCTTTACTAAGATCAGATCCTATTAATTTCACTGCTTCACAAATTTCATTAGAGATAATTTTTAAAGATTTTAGAATATCTAATATTTGAAGCTTAAACGTATCATCGGGGAATACTACTCTATAAAGAAGCATTTTATTAGCTAAAAATTCCCCAATGTTTTTTATATCATTTATTTTATTAAATAATTTTAATCTATCCGCTTTAGAAAACATTAATTTTGATTTAAAAATCTTTGATTCAAATTTTTTCTTTATGTGAACTTCTGTATTAGTTTTGATGACATAATTCATATTTTCCATAAATTTTTCGAAATTCTCATCTACAAGAAATTCAATTCCCTCAATTAATTTTAAAGTTTGCTCATTAATATTTTCCGAGAATAAACATGTTAATTCATCAATGCTTAGTTTAGAAAGCTTTTTATCATCAACTTCATTCATATCAAGATCTTCCATCAAATGTCTTAATATTCATTTATTTATAATTATTTACTATTATGGTCTATTTAGAATATATAGACCAATCTATTTACATTCTTCAAATTAATGACGAATTTTCATTATT
>CAYNEU010000778.1:0-2169 GCA_964396275.1 uncultured archaeon
CTTCACAAGCAGACATTATGTATCTGCCAATTTCTTGTACTTCAGGAATCACGCCACCACTATAACATGAATCAACCACTACATATTTCTCAGTAGAATTTATGCTGTCCAATTTTGAATCAATCAATGAGTCTATATAATAATTACTCGGAGAATCTGGAATTGAGTCATACGAACACAGATAGTGCGTTCCATCATCTAAAATCGCTTCATATTTATCTATTTTAAACCCATAATCCGTAATGGAATAATCTGAAACAAAACGAATATAATATCTAGATACTGGTATATAAGCGGACCAAAAATTATATCCATAATTTCCGCTATATTCTTCATAATACCATCCTGATGCAACGTCCGAATCACCACATAAAGCATAATCATAACCATATTCACAATCAAATCGATAAAAGTGAACCCTCATATAAATTGCACCTGTTCTCGAAACACTCCATATATGATTATAATCGTTTGGGTATGGATGAGGGGTCTCTGCAACCCATGTAATAGGCCCAACTTCAGTTCCAAAACCTCCATGTCCAGAATAATAAAAGAAAAAGACGTCATCTTCATTTATCTGTGACGCAACTTGATCAAAAGCATTACTGATCGCATTTTTTGTAGCACTAGAATCTTGAAGATATATGATATTTTCAGACTTAAAATTATATTCGTTGATCAGCATGGAATATACCGCTTGGGCATCATCATCACAATAATTTAAGTCAGCTGTAGTTCCTGGATAATCTGAAATACCAACAATAATCGCATAGGCTTCTTTTGGTGTTAAAGGAGATGATGTTTTAGGGCTAAATTCGGAAATCTCCTCTGGCTTATTTTTCGGCTGTTTAATATATTCATTTTCCAGCTCCAGATTTTTATTTTTGGAATTATTTACCTCAGATATAGTAAAATGAACTGAAAAAAGATAAACTCCTATACAAAAAAAACATACCAATATCAGAAATTTTTTACTTTTAATGATCTTCCCTCCTCATTTATTTGATTGCAGTTTGCAAACATGATTTTTGAAAAATATATGAATATTCATCAAAAACGAAATTTTTGTCAAAGCTTAATTATTTTATAATTATTTAAATATTTGGGTCTGAAAGAATTTTCTAATTAACATTCGAGTAGGGGATTTTCTCAATCATTTATACTTAAAATTAAGAAAAAATTGCTCCAATTCCTCTAAAAACTCCCGTTCTTCCTCTGTTATAAGTGGAATAATAAAATCATTAAAAATCTTATAGATTTTTTCTGTTCTTAGCTTGTCTTTTATCTCATCATATAAAATATCCACACTATAATAAAAGCCATTCATAGATAAACTTCCATTCTAACTTGATTAAGATATTAAAATAATTCAATTTTAAAAAAACATATAAAATAGGTATAAATAAACATTTTTGACATGATAAAAGTGCTTGATTACGATTTAACACAAAAAAGTTAAATTTTTAGCATCTCCATTCAAATCCTATTAAATCTAATAATATTAGGTTTGAGACTTAATTTTGACGGAAACCGCAGTTGTTCTTTTTGTTGAGCCGCCTCCCTCTCCAGGGGGTTTAAAGATAAATAGATATGGAAAAAATCCTCCTTCATCATCATCTTTTTTATGTCCGCACCACTCACAGATGTCTTGATCCTTTGAAATCACTTTTCCGCAGTAAGAACACCTTGATTGAACCCTCCGAATTTGTTTCAGAATTTTTTCTTTAAAAAGTAATTTCTGTTCATCATTTAACTCATCTAAAGGTATATCTTCTATAAAAAAAGTCTTAAAAGCTTCTAAATAACTCTTCCCTGACCAGTTTGGTATATTAATGCCCTGTTCTTTAAGCTTATTATTAATTACTTGAATACATTCTAAAATATCTTCACCTGTTTTTTCATCAACTCGTATGAAAAGATTTTCTAATGCCGTTTTAAGAGTTAGCAAATGTTGAGGATTCGATCTGAGATAGGATCTCAAATAGGGCATTCTATGTTTTTCCGAAATACTCATGCTCGACAGTATGAACTTTTTTCCTTCAGAAAGCTTGAAAACTTGTATCAGAATATCCTCAACTAAAGCTGGAAACTTAGAAACACAAGATATGAAAAACTTTGACAACATCTTAGGATTAGATGAAAGTTTCTTAATAAGCTCAGTTGATTCAA
>CAYNEU010000779.1:0-4769 GCA_964396275.1 uncultured archaeon
ATTTATATAAATTAGGAGATTAAACTCTTTTGCTAGTTTCCTTAATAATAAAATTAAATTTTGTTAGTTGATTTTATAATTTATGTCTATTATAGGAATAAACTACGAAGAATGTAATAATTGTAATCTGTGCGTTATAACTTGTATGTTATTTAGAAGAGATCAAGCGCAAGATAAAATAGTATTTAATGATCCAACTAATTTTTGTAATTTATGTGGTCAATGCATCGCAAGGTGTCCTCAGGACGCTATTATATATGAAGGAATTGGAGAAGCATATTCTTATGAAGGTGTTGATAAACCAAAAAATATCGCATCATATGACACAATTTATAAATTCCTTAGAGCGAATCGTTCAATTCGTCGTTATAGACCGAAAAAAGTGCCTAGCGACCTTTTAAAAAATGTTTTTGAGGCAATGATGCATGCCCCTACAGCAGAGAATGCACGTACTGAAAATTTTACAATTCTTTCAGACAAAGAACAAATAAAGAAATTAAATGATGCTGTCATTGAAGAGTTAATGAAACAACCAGAAGTAAAAGCTAAATATGGATTCTTATTTAAACTTCTTGGAAAAGCCTTTAATAGTCCAGTGTTTTTTGATGCACCTCATGTCGTTTTTGTTGATTCTCCACTTGAAGATAAAGCTGAATTCCTTAATATCGGAATAATTATTACATATGGAAGGTTAGCAGCTCAAGCTCTTGGTTTAGGTACATGTTGGAATGGTTGGACACAAATTGCTATGATGAACAATCCAGAAATAAAGAAAATAGCGAATATAAAAGGAAACGTAATCGGAGTGTTTATATTGGGATATCCTGCTGTGAAATTTTACCGTTCTCCACCCCGTTTGTCAAAAAAAGTTGAAGGATTAGATTAAAAAGTGAATTAAAATACTGCATATTTGAAATTTTCATCAGATAATACCCATGCTTCCAAGAAATCATCTCTTATTTTTCTATCCCATATTTTATCAATATTTTTTATCCCCTTAATAAGATCTACTAACAATTCTTTACCTACTGCGAATTCTTCATGAGAGGGATAAATTTTAATATTTTCTGAATCATCAAAAAAGCCTAATAATTTCGTAATACTTGAAAGAATGATCGGAAACGTCTTTTTAGTGAGATACATCATCCCATAATGAGCAGTATCACCAGTAAAAAGCTCATTTTTATTAGTTAATAAAGAAATACAACCGGGAGAATGTCCGGGAGTATGAATAACTTTTATTGAAATATCACCTAGATCGATAATTTCATTATCTATGACAGGTTGGATATCTTTAACTGGTATTAGGGTATAATCATTAATTTCAAAACGTTTACTTACTTCTTTAGAAGAATCTCGTAAGAAAGTTATATCACGCGACTTAGAAATTTGTCTACACTCTTTTTTGTGAATTAGAACTTTATCAAACTCATGATTACCACCGATATGATCAAAATGAGAATGGGTATTAATTACTAATAATTTCTTCCCAATTACCAAATCCATAATAATAGGTTTAAGTGGAAAAAGACCACAACCGGTATCAATTAATAAAGCAGAATGAGATCCCACAATTAAATATAGATTTGTATAAGTTGTGTAAAATCTCGGATCAATCTCATCAAGCCTTTCTCGAATTACATATAGGTAATCCTTATGTTTTATAGTTTCAAACCATTGTTCGCTGTTTAAATAATTATTCATAATTTTATTTTTCAATTTTTTATGACTTTGGAATTTTTCCTTCTTGTTAACAATTCCGAAAAACGAATTGATTAATAGAACTAATATATTATACATATATGTCATCGTAAATATTAAATAATCCCTTACAAAATTGTATTTATTAATAAAATAATTTTTAGTGAAATCTAAATGAGAAAAATTTTGAAAACAAAAAAGTACTTTCTAATCTTTATCATCATCCTTGCTCTCTTTGTACCAACTTTAAATGATACTTATAATGTTAAAAAAGAAAGCAATAAAGATTCAATCAATAATATTATAAATTTAAAATCTGCGGCATATTGGTATTTTACAGGAGAGGCGATATTTATTGATGATAGCGATCCTATGAAAAATTGGTCATATACAGCATCCTATTATGATTGGTGTTCTGGTAATGGAACTTGGAATGATCCATATGTTATTGAAAATGTTACAGTTGATTATTATGGTATAAGTTTGGGAAACTCTATTTATATTAGAAATTCAAAGAATTCTTATTTTATTATTAGAAATTGTACATTAGACAATTCATATCCTGATACAGATATTGAGAATGTTGGAATAAAGTTGGAAAACGTTGACAATGGGATTTTAATGAATAACACTTTCACTGTAAATGAATATGGAATTTATCTCTACTCTAATTGCGATAATAATACAATTGTAGAAAATAAAATAATAGATAATGAAGCTTTTGGTATTCATCTAGCAATTGGTTGTGGAGGAAATATAATTTCTAACAATATAATTGATCATACTGAACAATACGGGATTGAAATTTCTTCTAGTTCAAATGGTAACAATATCACTAATAATATTATTAAAAATAATGGATGGCATTGGGGTTTAGAAGCGGATTCTGGAATAATGATTAAAGAGAGCAATGATAATATTGTTTCTAACAATGAAATAACTAATAATAATAGAAATGGTGTCTATCTCTACGACGCTTGGTGTTATGATAATGTTATTATCAACAATAATATAAGCGAAAATAAGATTGGAATTCGAATGTCTGCTAATGTGGACGGTACCCTCATTACTGATAATTTAATTAAAGATAATAATAATTACGGAATATATATTGCTGATCCTAACATGCAAAGCAATGATATCTTTCTCAACTGGTTTATTGATAATGGTATTCAAGCTTATGATAATGTTATCGGACAGGCTAATAATTGGGACAATGGAACGATCGGAAATTTCTGGAGTGACTATGCTGGTGTTGATACTGATGATAATGGGATTGGTGATACTCTTTATTTAATTGGAGGTGATAATGGAGGAAATCAAGACAATTATCCTATTTGCCATGATTCTCCCAATATTAAAATTGAGTCGCCTCAACCATATGAAATCTATGAAAGTTCGGCTCCAATATTTAACGTAAGTATCAAAGACCCTAATTTAGACTCAATGTGGTATACTTTAAATAATGGAACGCAAAAAATTCCCTTTACTACAAATGAAACAATCAATCAAGGATTATGGGATGCTTTATCTGATGGTCTAATAGATATCACTTTTTTTGCTAATGATACTGCGGGAAATGTAAATTCCTCATCAGTTACAGTAATTAGAGATACAGGAGGCCCAACTATACATATTAATTCTCCTTCCGCTTATGATGTTTTTGCATATACAGAACCTGCGTTCAATGTAGAGATTAGAGATTTTCTATTAAATACAACATGGTATACTTTAGATGGTGGATTAACCAAGTTTATTTTTACATCTAATGGATCCCTTAATTCAGACGAGTGGGATAATGCTTTAGATGGGTTAGTAAGTATTGCTTTTTATGCGAATGATACGCTAGGACATACTAATTCTGCTTCTGTAACAGTCTATAAAGATACAATATTTCCCAATATTTGGATTACTTCTCCCTTAATTGGTGCAGAATTTAACACTACAGCACCTAGTTTTATAGTAGAATTTGAGGAGGCAAATCTAGTGGAAATGTGGTATACTATTAATGAAAGTTTGACGGAATATGCCTTTACAGTAAATGGAACAATAAACCAAGCAGCATGGGATGCCCTTCCTGAAGGAGAGTTAACCTTGAAGTTCTACATTGAAGATATAGCAGGAAATATAGCTTTTGACGAAATATATATAATAAAATCATTACCAACTAATGATGGAGATGGAGATGAAACAGGGCCACCAATACCAGGATATCATCTAATTTTATTGATTTCCTTAATTTGGATAATATCAACAATGATTCTCCTACAGATTAAGAAAAATCTGAAGAAAAAATAACAAAATAATTTTTTTTTAAATTTTTATCTTTGTGTTTTACGTTTACCAAAACCTTAAAAGATATTTTCATTCCTTTAAATAAGTTTTACATTCTTTATAGGAACCCAACCAATTTTTTCTTGCTGATTGATAACCCAGTACCATTCTGCTTCCTCTTTTTGTATATTTAATTCTTCTCCAACGTTAACAGAAAGTTCTGTTGCATTATAATCTCGGGTCATTTTGGCTTTGTTCCCTTTGATTTCAAGATAGTTTTCAGGTACCCATCGACTTTCTCCTATTTTGTTTGTACACCAAATCCATCCAGACCACTCACTTTCCTTCTTTCCAATTGATAAAATCTCCCCTTTATTAAATATTAGTGGATCTGTGTAAGGAGATTTATATTCTTCAATTACACGGCATTTTTTTCCTTTCATAAATTTCTCCTCTTTTTTATTTCTTATATTATTCTCTTAGTTTTTCAATCTTAAAAATTGAAAAAGTTCCATAAGCTTTTGAGACTAAGGTTTCGCCATTCATAATCTCGGACTCAAGAATGCCAAATGATTTACCTCTGTGAATTACTTTTGTATTACAAATAAGTGTCCCTTCTCTAACTGCTTTAAAATAGGTAATTTTTATTTCTACAGTTGCACACGATTCATTCTTTTCTAATAAAGAATATAAAGCTCCCCCCATACCTGTATCTGCCATTGAATACATGACCGCGCCATGGACGGTTTTATGAGGATTAAAATGGTTCTTATTAATCTGTAAAACGCATTGGG
>CAYNEU010000780.1:0-5525 GCA_964396275.1 uncultured archaeon
CAAAGGATGGAGAATATCTTATAACTTATACTAGACATTTAGAGAAACGACTTAGAAATTTGGAGACAGAAAAACAATTACTAGATGCAGAGCGTTTAAGATTAGAACAAGAATTGCATAGTCTAAGAAATGAAATTGACAGATTAAGAGAACCTCCGTTAGTATCTGCAACTATCATTGATTTTTTAGACGAAAAAGGGAGAGCAATTGTAAAAAGTTCAACAGGACCAAGTTTTGTTGTTAATAGTAGTAGAAAAGTGAAAAATGAAAAACTCGCACCAGGAACAAGAGTAGCTTTAAATCAAAGAACTTTTGCGATTATGGAGGTCCTTCCTACTAAATTAGATCCTTTTGTTAAAGGTATGGAAGTAATTGACTCAATTCCAGACATATCATATGTAGATGTCGGAGGATTAGAAGACCAAATGCAAGAAGTAAGAGAAACTGTAGAATTACCTTTAAAAAAGCCAGAATTATTTAAAAAAATTGGAATTGAACCACCTAAAGGAGTTTTGCTATTTGGTCCACCAGGTACTGGAAAAACTTTATTAGCAAAGGCTGTTGCGCACGAAACGGAAGCAACATTTATAAGAATTATCGGATCTGAATTAGTACAAAAATTTATCGGTGAAGGAGCACGCTTAGTAAGAGAGATCTTTAATTTAGCAAAAGAAAAAGCACCTACAATATTATTTATAGATGAATTAGATGCAATAGGTTCCCAAAGACTTAAGATTGCTACATCTGGAGATAGAGAAGTTCAAAGAACCCTTATGCAATTATTAAGTGAATTAGATGGATTTGAACAAAGAGGAGATGTAAAAATCATTGGTGCAACAAATAGAGTAGATATTTTAGATCCTGCACTGTTAAGACCAGGAAGATTTGATCGTATGATTGAATTTCCTATTCCTGATGAAGTAGCTCGAGAGGCAATATTTAAAATACACTCGAGAAATTTACTTGTCGAAGATAAAATTGAATTTAAACGATTAGTTAATCTCACAGAGGGAGCTACGGGTGCTGATATTAAAGCAATTTGTACAGAAGCGGGAATGTTTGCAATTAGAAAAGATGCTGATATGATTATCAACAAAGATTTTATTGATGCTATAAGTAAAGTAATGAATAAAGTTAAAGGTCAAATGGTAGAATCCCGACTTTACTCTTAATTTGTGATTTAAACAATCTATTTATGTTCTACTTTCTTTTTCTAAAATATAAATATTATTTTTAATTATTGATCTATGGAAATTGAATTATTGTTAGGTTTAAGACAAATTAAAGCAATTTCAGATTATCAATTTGGTAATGAAATTACTGATCTTCTTTTTGATGAAATTGATCAGATAAGTATAGAAAGGTCACCAAATACTAATAAAATCAGATATATCTATTATAATGATAATCTATTACTTACCTTAAGACCTACAAATGGTTTTTTTACTTTAACTCTCTTTTCAGCAGCTAAAATAATTAATAATATTTCGTCTCCAAAGTTAAGAGTTATTGTCTTAAATGATATTTCAGAGTTTATAAAAAAGGGAAGAAATGTTTTCTGTAAACATGTTGTTAGAATTGATGAAAGTTTAAGACCTTTGGATGAGGTAATTATCGTAAATCAAGAGGATGAATTGCTGGGTATTGGTAAGTTAAAAATTGCTGTTAATTACATAAAAACATTTTCCAGTGGTATTGCAGTTAATGTAAGAAAAGGTGTTCATAAATTAAAAATTTAAATTTTGAATAATTATATATTTTAAGAAAAAAGGTTTTTTAACGTGAAATAAAGTGGTAAAATTACCAAAGGAAATGCAAAATAAAGAAAAAAGTAAACCAAAACGCCCACAACCAGTTAAAGCGCGAGAAGGTCAACAATTTGGATCAAGACAGATGCGTAGAAAAATGGCTCAACAGGGTATAGATATGGAACCTGTCGATGCCACTCGAGTTATAATAGAGGGAGCAGAAAAATCATTTATAATAGAACAACCTGAAGTGGTTAGGATGAAACAAGCAGGCCAAGAGATATATCAAATAATAGGTCAAACTGAAGAAGTTTCTCCAGAGAGTATTTCAATCAAAAGTGATGATACTTATATGGAATTAGAACCTGGTGAAGAATCTAACGTAAAACCAACAATCACTGAAAATGATATTATGCTAGTGGCTACTCAAGCAAATGTAGAAAAAAATGAAGCAGAGTCTATATTAAAAGAATGTAATGGAGATATCGCTAAAGCGATTTTGTTTTTAAAGAATAGACCCTAAAATCGAAGCATTATTCAAATAATAAAGATTAAGAGTTATAAAATTTTTATAATCAAAAAGTACGAATTTTGATTTTATATGTCGAAAATTAAGAAGAAACGTACCGAAGATCTTACAATTATTTCAGATTTGGATATTAAATTTGAGAAAATCATTCAATTTTCAGGTTGGTTGTTCTTATTAATGCTTGCGGGTTTTATGGGTGCTTGGATATTTTTAGATACTATTTTAGAAATAGTGGTTTTGGAGTTAACAGCCATGACCTATTCTTTTATTATATTTATTGGAACAAACTCAGCAATTAGTTTTGCCTTAGCCACAAAGATAAAAAACAATAGAGATAAGAAAAAACAATTATTTCGTGATTGGTTGTTAGGAGAATTTATGTTCTGTATGTTAACGGTTTTTGCTATTGCTATTTATCAATGGTAAATTCTTATCTAAGAAGTTTTTATTTATAATAAAGATGTCTTCAGTTATAGCAGTGCCTTTTTTTTTTAATACACATAATCTTAATTCTTATTAAATTTAAAAAGTTGAAACTAGTGAAATATGTTAATTTGCTCGACAAAATTTCCTATGATATGTAATTAAAGAATTAATAAATCAGAAATTGAAAAGACTCCAAAGAATTAAGAATTTTTTCGTAATTTTTGTAAACAAATTTTAGATTCGCAAATAAAGTATTAATAAAATAAGTTTAAATTGGAAAAACAAATAAATTTTTATATCATAAGAGGTAAAATATTAACGATAATAAACAATTAATAATTCTCTAAATTCAGTTCATACTACCGACAAAATATTTTGATTAAAAATAGTGTTGTATTCCATTATATTATAATAGGATATAAAAAAATTGAAAAAGAGGAAGGTATATATTGGTCTTGATATCAGATTTAAAACCATTAAAAGAGAAAGATGCTGAAAAAATTAGACGTAAATATTTGACAAAATTATTACCACGAGTTTTTAGAACTGAGGGTGATGTAGTACCATTCGATCCAATAAAGATTGAACAAAGTCTTATAAGTGAAACTGGTTTAAACCAAAAATCTGCTGATAAGATTACTGAATTAGTTATTAGGAGGATAATATCTTCTGGAATTAGGTTCTTATCAGGCCCTCATATTAGAGAAATTGTGTGCTCAATATTATCAGAACAACATTTTGAGGACGAGCGAAAAATATATACGAGAATAGGAATGCCATTAATGGATTATGAAGCAATTTTAGAACATGGAATAGATGAAAATGCAAATCAGGATATGAATCCCGAAAGTATTCATCATTGGGCTGCAAATAGAATATCAGATGAATATGCTTTATTAAGAATTTTAGATTCTGAAGAAGCTCATGCCCATTTATATGGTGATATTCACGTTCATATGTTAAGATATTTTGATTTAAGGCCATTCTGTCAGGAATGGGACCCACGTATGATTCTAGAACATGGATTACCCCCAGTAGAGAGTTGGGCACATTATAGTAAGTCGGGACCCGCAGGAAGCTTACGTGTTGCTGTGACTCATCTCGCTAAGTGGCTAGGAATAATTCAAGGCGAATTCAGTGGGGGACAGGGATATGATTATATAACTACTTTTTTAGCACCATATGCTCGTGGTATTCCTGATAGAGAGATTGAACAATCAATGCAGTGCTTGATTTTTGAGACTAATCAAATTTTTGCCGCTAGAGGAGGACAAGTACCATTTACTTCAATTTCTTGTACTCCAACTATACCTAATGGCTTATTAAATATTCCAGCGGTTGGAGTACATGGCAAAGTAGCAGGAACATATGGAGATTATAAAGATGAATGTCTCAAACTTTTTGATGCTTTAACTAATGTCTATATTCAAGGTGATCATAATGGAAAACTTTTTGCATTTCCAAAACATGAGATCAAGATTAAAAAGGAATGGTTGCACGAATTTGAACCATCTTATTTAAAAGTAATGGAAGAAGTCACTACTATGGGAACTCCGTATTTCCTTAATATGTGTCCAGATTGGATGCCAGATGAAATCCACAGTCAATGTTGTAGAAAATTTTTAAGTGGAGATCAAATTGTCGAGCATTGCAATCTAAATCCTGAAAAAAGAAAAAATGTAAACGTATGGGAAAATTATGTTACAATTGGTTCACTTCAAAGTGTTAGTTTAAATCTTCCTCGGTATGCTTATCTTTCAGAAAATGAATCTGATTATTTCAATATATTAGATGAGAAAATTGAGCTTTCTGCAAGAATTTTATTAAAAAAATGGAAATTAATGGAGAGGAGATTAAAAACAGGGCATTTACCATTGTGTAGTGGTAAAATAAAAGGTAAACCAATCTTCAACTTAAAAGATCAGAATCTTTCACTAGGCTTTACTGGATTAAATGAAGCTGTGAAAAGTCTATCTGGATATGAACTTCATGAAGATAATACTGCTTATGAGTTAGGAAAAAAGATTTTGAATTACATTGTTGCTAAATGTAATACTATGACCCAAAGAGACGGGAAGTTTTATTCTATATGGGAACAGCCTTCTGAATCAACATCTGGCAGATTAGCAAGACTGGATCTTAAACATTTTCCAAAGAAAGCGATTCCTCAATCATCTGGAAATTCTGTATATTATACCAATTCTGATCATATTCGCTACGATGCTGCTATATCATTATTAAAAAGAATACAATTACAAGCAGATTATCATCCTATTGTGAATGGAGGGGTTATTACTCACATTTGGCTTGGAGAACAAAAACCAGATATCAATGGTCTATGGGAACTGACTAAAAATATATGTCTTAATACAAATACCGCATATTTTGCATATACAACGGATTTCACTTACTGTCCATCATGTCGGAAGATGAATCGTGGCGGACAATTGACATGTCCTCAATGTCATTCAAATGATGTGAAGATTTACTCTCGTGTCACAGGTTATTACAGTGAGGTTAATAGATATAATCAAGGAAAAAAAGCAGAATGGGAGGCTAGAAAGAGATACAACATAATATGATCAATTATAAAAGTGGATAATTATTGCAAATCAACAAGGAAATAATGCAATAAGAAAAATATGCCGAAGAAACTCCAATATTCAAGTGAATTGATATCAATTAAAGATGATAAGGATATATCAAAAATTTTTTATGATGGTGAATATATAGCTTCAATTAATATTATTTATAATGAAGTACAGTCTAGTTCCAAACAAGTTTTATTTGATCTCAATAAGAATTTTGATTTAAATGGTTTC
>CAYNEU010000781.1:0-1740 GCA_964396275.1 uncultured archaeon
TTTATTAAAAAATAATAAAAGAAATTGAAAAATTAGAATTAGATAAAATTTTTCCACGAATCTAAATTTATAGGATATTTGGCATTATCTCCTAAAGTCTCCTCAATTCTGAGTAGCTGATTGAACTTACAAGTTCGATCTGATCTACATGTAGCACCAGTCTTCAGTTGACCTGTACATAACCCAACAGCTAAGTCTGCGATAAAATAATCTTCTGTTTCACCAGAACGATGCGAAACCATAACATTAAAACCATTATCAAATGCCATTTTAGCAGCTTTAATGGCTTCAGTCAAAGAACCGATTTGATTCACCTTTAACAATAAAGCATTTCCTGCTTTTTCATTAATAGCTTTTTGAAGAATTTTAATATTTGTTACTGTTATATCATCATCAACAATCTGAATAGATTTATCGACTTTAGCAGATAAATTCGAGAAGTTCCGAAAATCTTTTTCGTCAAATGGGTCCTCAATGGATTTGAAAGGATATTCATGGAGTAGGTCCATATAATATTCTAATAATTCTTCTTCAGATAACTTTTTGCCATCAATGTTATAAGACCCATCTTCAAAAAATTCACTCGCAGCAGCATCCATCCCCAACACAAAGTCTGTACCTATAAGAAATCCTGCGGTTTCAATTGCTTCGATTATTATTTCCACTGCTTCAGAAGTTAAAGATAAATTTGGAGCAAATCCTCCCTCATCACCCACATTTATCGCAGAAGGACCATATTTCTTTCTTAGCAATTTCTTTAATGTTTGATATACTTCAGCAACATTTTGTATTGCTTGAGAAAAAGATTTAGCACCTACGGGTAAGACCATAAATTCTTGGATTGATAAATTGTTCCCTGCATGTTCACCTCCATTTATGATGTTACAGCAAGGAAGAGGAAGTAAATAATCGTCTGTTGTTTTTTTATATGCTAAATTATAGAGATGTTCAAACAAGGGCATTTCAGATAATTGAGAAGCTAATTTTGCTACTGCTAATGAAACAGATAATATTGCATTAGCGCCTAAATTACTTTTATTTTCTGTACCATCAATAGAAATCATTTCTTCATCTATTTTTGTCTGTTCTCTCACATCAAATCCTAATAATTTTTTTCCCAATATTTCGTTTACATTAGCTACAGCTTTTAATACATGTTTTCCCATGAATGCTTTTCCACCATCTCGTAGTTCAAGTGCCTCTAAAACACCTGTTGACGCCCCAGAAGGAACAGCAGCTCTGGAATAGTTTTTTCCCGCAAATACATCTGATTCAACAGTAGGGTTTCCTCTTGAATCTAAAATCCATCTAGATTTTATTTTAGTAATTTTAAAATCAGTCATAAAAATCTTAATCTTTTTTATTAGATATGAATATTAATAAAGAATTAAGAAAATTTAATTCTTAATATAATTATTTAAAATCTAAATCACACCTAAAAAATATGCCTTTTGAGAATAGACCTTGGGTAGAGAAATATCGCCCAAGGGTATTAGCTGAAGTTGTAAATCAGAATGGAATTTTAAGGCGTTTAAAACAATTTGTAAACGATAGATCTATGCCTCATCTCATCTTCGCGGGTCCCGCAGGAACAGGAAAAACAACTTCAGCGTTAGCAATGGTTAGAGAATTATACGGGCGAAATATGGCGGTTAATAGAACATATTTAGAATTAAATGCTAGTGATGCTAGGGGTATTGATGTTATTCGAACATATATAAAAGATTTTGCAAAAGCACG
>CAYNEU010000782.1:0-3009 GCA_964396275.1 uncultured archaeon
AAAGCTAATGCTTGTGGCTTAATTATAAATGAACTTGTATCTAACTCATTAAAACATGCATTTCCTAAAAATGATGTGGGAAAAATTATTGTTACACTGAAAAAAACCACTAAAAATAATATATTATTAGAAGTGTATGATAATGGAATAGGTTTTCCCAAAGATGTAGATTATAAAAATTCAGATACACTAGGGTTAAAACTTATATCCACTATAACCAAACAAATGGATGGAAAGATTTCTATTGAAAAAAATAATGGAACTCATGTTATAATCACCTGGTAATTTTCAAAATTATTATAAGAAATAGTAAAATGGCACAAATAAACGTTATGATTGTTGAAGACGAATTAATAACCGCTGAAGCAATAGCGGTTCTTTTAAAAAAGTTAAACTATAATCCAATTGCTATTGTTTCTTCTGGAGAAGAAGCAATTTCCGAAATCAAGAATTTGAATCTTGATTTAATATTAATGGATATAATTCTAGCGGGAACGATGGATGGAATTGAAACAGCGAAAATTATTAATACAAACTATAATCTTCCCATTATATTTATAACTGCATATGGAGATAAAAAAACCTTAAATAGAGCCAAATTATCGGAACCTTATGGATATATAGTAAAACCTATCACGAATGAAGATGACCTTTTACCTACAATAGAACTCGCAATGTATAATCATAAAGTGAAAAATAAACTTAAGAAAGGTAATGAAAAATTTGAACAGATTAAACAATTAATTCAACCAGAGAAAAATATTTTATCCTCCCAGGTTAATATTTCCTTAGAAAAAAGAAATTATCTTGAACAAGCAAATGAAGACCTAGATCCTATGCTTGAAATAGAAGTTTTTGATGAAAAAATCAATTTAGTTGAATGGTTGAAATCGTTCTCAAATCCTGAAAGATTTTTAATATTGGAAATAATAAAATCTCGACCTTTAAAATTAGATGATATACAGATGTTTATCGGTAAATCTCAATCTACATCTTCACACCATATTAAGAAATTAGAAAAAACAGGATTGATTAAGGGATGGAAAAATGGAAAATATATTTATTACTCATTAAATAAGCCCAAAATAATGGAATTTGTCCATTTATGGGAGAATTGGATTAAAAATCTCTCATCTTAATTATATAAAAAATAATAGAAAGAAGAGAAGAGGAAGAAAAACATGAAAGAATTAACAAAGATTAAAACTATAAAAAAAAAATTTAAGAATAATACCTCCTATAAGTTCTTACGAGAATGTATGGAAATCATAGGCAATGAAGAGAGATTTTTAATTTTAAATCTATTAAATAATAAACCATGTTTACTCTCTGATATTGAAAAAAGTTTGAATAGAAGTCAACCTTCCATCTCCCATCATATTAGAATTTTGGAGAAACATAAATTAATTCATAGCTCTAAGAAAGGTAAATTCAAGGAATACTCAATTTCCAGAGAAACGTTTGTAAAATTATTAAATATTTGGAATCAATGGTTTCATGTAATTTGATCCAAGAATTATTGGATTAGAATTAGGTATTTTCTTCCAGCATTAAATTAAGGATAAAACTTTAGTTTTGAGAAATTTTTTGAATTTAGAATATTTCTTTTATGGTATTTTTTTTTCCCCTTATTTTCTAATTTTATTCTACCTTATTGAATATTCTTTAGGTTTTTGATTCAATTCATTGTTCCGGATATTAGATTAAAGACAAAACAATTTTATTATGTGCTTTTAGCATATCCTTCATTATGAGTTCCATAGCATCTTTAATATCTAGATTACTCTCAGGAATGCTACGTTTTGCATTTACACTTGCCATTAAGACTTCATTTAAACCTCGTAAAATCATATCTGGGCTGTACCACGGTCTGCGTGAGGCCCACCATTGCTGACAGCTATGAATTCCACGATCTAACAGATTTCTTGCGTTATCAAATATTCTTTTCTTCTCTTTATCCATACTATCTCTATATTTTGCTGATAAATGAATTAACGTAAGGGCATACATGAAAAATCTATGTTGTTCTCTATGAATTTCATTTTGAGGGTCGAGCCATAAAGGGAACGGGACATCACTCGCAATATCATACGGCATTGTAGACCAGCTTGAATCACGTGGAATTTGCGTGAACCCTTTAGGAAATCTATCAACGATTTCTGAAATGGTACCTAATTTTACATCCTCTCGATGTGGTAAGGCTTGGAACAATGGGATCAAAAACTCTTTGATCGCATGTTTTACATGGTGTCCAAATGTTTCACCATCCATTGCAAGTATAACATAATAATCTTCTGAAGTGTGTCTATAATACAATCGAGAAACAAAAGCATCGATATTGTTAATCTTATCAAAAGCACAATCAATTGAGGTGTAATCATCTCTAAATAACACTTTTAATCCATTTGGATGCACGGATATATGGTTTGTAGGAAATTCTGGTAAGGTATTAGCAATTCCACTCATAATCATCCAATCAAATCCTTCCTTATTGACAGTTCTAAACACCTCTTCTGAAACCGCCATTTCGGGGGGGAAAAATCCACGAGGCTTAAAAAGCGTCCCGAAAAAGTGTTTATTAGTTTCATTATTGAGTTGTATTTGACGCCTTATTTCTGGTTCGGGAATAAGAGGGAGTAAAGGGTGAAATTTACCCGAACCTGTAAATTCAATTTGCCCTCTAGACGCCAATGTGGTGATTGATCCTATTAGATCATCATATCCATAATCATGTAATTGTTCGGTTAAGGTTCCGTTGATGTTTAAAGTAATCTTAGCTTCTGGGTTTTCTCTTAAGGCTTCAATTATAGGTTTGTACGACTCGTTTACAATTTGTTTTATTACTACTGGAATCTGAACCGGTGGTTGATAAATATGAAATAAAAAGCTAAAAAATACTACCATATAATATATTAAAAAACATACTTTATTTAATCTTCATAGTTCCAATTTTAGAAGGAAGATGAATTTAACGATTATTTAATAGTAAATTATAAATTTCTCTCATTT
>CAYNEU010000783.1:0-9266 GCA_964396275.1 uncultured archaeon
GCTATTGATATGGTAAGAGCTGGTCGCTTAGCTACATCTGTCAGAAAGAAGTTTGTAATCGCTAATCCACTTACATGTACTTATTACTTTTTTGAGTGGTTTAAACCATAGAACTGAAAAATTTACCTTTTCAATAGATTATAAAGAATGTATCTTTAACGTCTCTAAAAGTTTATTTTTTAACTTTTCAATTTGGTGAAAATCATCATTTGGTATCATTTGACCTATTCGTAAAATAGAATTTATAAGATCGGGATCAAGGATATCTTTAATTAACTTTCCTTTTTGTGTAAGATTTTTACCCTCAATATAGAGAATAAGAATAATTTTGATTAAACCTAATAATTTTGCAGAACTAGTATGATTGTTAACCTCATCATAAGCATTTTGGATTAGAAAACCATCTTTTATCATTTTTGCTATAAATAGGGTCAATTTTTGGTCCTCTGGTAAATTTTTATCTCCAATTAATTGAATTACATGCTTTAATTCTTGTTCTTGTGATAAAATCTCATTTACTAGTCTTCTACATTCTAACCAATCAAAATCTATCTCTGACCAATCAATATCTCTCTCGTACCACCATTCAGCGATGAATTGTGGATAGTTTGAATATGAATCAACCCAATTGATAGCAGGATAATGTTTTAAATAAGCTAATTTTGGATCTAATGCCCAAAAAGCTTGAACTAACCTTTTAGTAGTTGATGTAACTGGTTCACTAAAATCTCCCGCGGGAGGAGAAATTGTACTCACAATGGTTAGAGACCCTTTTATTTCATGTCCTTGTTGATCTGTTGCATTTGTTTTGACAATACCAGCCCTTTCATAAAAGCTTGATAGTTTTGATGGTAAATAGGCGGGATAGCCTTCTTCTGCTGGCATTTCTTCCAATAATCCTGAGATTTCTCTTAAGGATTCAGCCCATCTTGATGTACTATCTGCAAGTACAACAACATCATAGCCCATATCTCGATAATACTCTGCTATCGTAACACCAGAAAACAAACTAGCTTCTCGTGCTGAAACAGGCATATTTGATGTATTGGCAATAAGTATTATCCGATCCAATAACTTTTTTCCACTTTTAAGATCAATTATTTCTGAAAATTGCTTCATGATGTTAGCAATTTCATTTCCAGGTTCACCACAACCAATATATACGACAACATCAGCATTACACCATTTAGCAAGTATTTGTTGAATGACAGTTTTTCCTGTTCCAAATCCACCTGGAATAGCAGTTGTTCCCCCTTTGGCAATTGGAAATAATAAATCTATAGCACGAATTCCTGTAATCAATGGTTCCACAGGATTTAATTTCTTATTGTACGGACGCTTTTTTGTAATTGGCCATTTTTGTAACATTGTATAAGAATGTTCATTACCTTCTGCGTTTATTCTAAATATTTCATCAATAATAGTATAATTACCTTCATTTACAATAAAAGAGAGGATTCCCGAGACATTAGGGGGTACCATAATTCTATGCTCTAGAAATGAAGTTTCCCTTACAGAACCGATTATTTCTCCACCTCTAACTTTATCATTAACTTTTCTTGATGGTATGAAATGCCATTTTTTAACTCTTGATAAAGAAGGATATTGTATACCTCTGTGTAGTCTTCCAGATAGTATATCTTCAAAAACTTTTCCTAAAGGTCTCTGCAATCCATCGAATACATTTGAAAGAAGCCCAGGAGCTAATTCCATGGATAATGGTTCATTTAAACTAATAACTTTATCATACAATTTCACGTTTGTGGTATTTTCGAAACATTGAGCAATAATATGGTCTGAATAAATTTGGATTACTTCTCCTAAAATATTATATTTAGAAATTTTAATTAAATCATGAAGACATATTTGATTTTCTAAACCCTTAATTTTAACTAATGACCCTATGATTGCTGAAATATAGCCCTCATTAGATTCCTTGTTTGATTCGTTTTGAATGAACATTTAATATCACAAAATAAGATAGGATTAAGTTAATTGTTTGTTACAAAATGGACATTTTTTAACAAAATTTGGTAAAATATTTCCACAGCCTGGACATTTTTGAATTAAGGGTTTATGATATTGAGAATTGAGATTAACATATGTAGGTATTCTCTGTTGGTATCGTTTTTCTTGTTTTTCTCGTAGCATTTTTTGTTGTTTATTAATTGAAGATTTTCGTTTTTTCTCGGGAAACATTCTTGAATATAGCGAACCTTTAGTTTGCTTTAAGAATACGCCAATTCCAATTAATAAGAAAAAAACCAATAAAAGAATTACGATAGTTGGATTAAACTTTAAATCTGTTAAGTAAAAATAGAGGAATAGGAGGATTACGATGTAAAAAACTAAAAGAATAACTCGTGTTTTGCTTCTTTTAATTACAATTTCATTTTCGATACTATTAGTTGCCATCGATTTTTAACTTAAATTCTTAATAGTAGATTTAAAATTTATTTATATTTTTTTAAAATATAGTTATATGCTTTATCAAGTTCCTCTCTAATAGATTCAGAGTCGATTTCTTTTTCAATTTCCTCAGAAATTATGTCTCTTTCAGTTATGGCTCTAAAGTTAATGATTGAAAATTTATCATCTAAATGGAATGGATTGTATCCAATTCCTGAACCTTGGAAAAATTTAAAAAAGAATTCATAAAAATGAAGCCTGAGAGTATTTAGAAAGGCTAATAACCCTTCTAATAAAATAACTACCGTATTCCCGAAGAATAAACCAATAAAATTTATGATCTCAACTCCAATACCTTCTCCCTTAATTAAATCAACCATTACATTTATCGAATACAATAAAGCAATATGGGCTAATGCTAAAGCTAATAATCTTATATAAGAGGCAACATTACTCATAACGGATAAGACCGTATCAAAAGTTTCGAGTGACCCTTCACCTATTAATCCACCGTAAGATTCTTCTTTGAGATATGAAATTCCTATTAATTTACCCACAGGCTTCAAAATTAATAATAATAAACCTGGTATTATTACTAGTAAAATAGGGTAAGGAAAGGACAACCATGTAAAAATGTCGAATCCAAATGTGAAAATTAAAACAGTCCCTCCTATTAAGAGCAAAATCTTCATCAAAGAATCACTTAGACTTAGATACTTTCTGTGTTGTTTCCAATAGTTTAAAAATTGAATAAACCATCCTAGATTAATATGGAAAACTCCGATAATTATCGCAAAATAAAACACAGATAATATATTATGTAATGGATCGTAGAAAGTTACATTGATAAAAGGAATTGTTATAGGTTCTAAATGCCATAAAACATTTCCAAAAATTACAATATCTTCCAACCCAAAAAATTCTCCGTATAAAAAGCCTACAAAAAATGAAGCCCATCCGCAGAAAAATATAATCCAAGAAAAATTAACAAAATCACCACCACGTTTTCTAAAATGTAAACCACCAATTAGTCCAGCTATAATAAGCACCAAACCATGACCAATATCTCCAAACATTATTCCAAATAATATTGGAAAAGTAATAGCAATAATTGGGGTAGGATCAATTTCTGAATAAGTGGGAATTCCATACATTTTCGTGAGTGCTTCGAAAGGTTTAATGAAAAAGAAGTTTTTCATAATAGTCGGAGTTATTTGACGCAAATCTTGAGTATCTTCAAGGTCTTCATCTTCTTCTTCTAATTTTACGGATTCTTCTTTAGGTTTTGGTTTAATTTTAATTTTTTTCTTTTTTACTTTTTCTAAACCATAATTTTCTATTGTAGGATCTTTTTTGGAAATATTTATTATATCAATTGTAATTTTATCTTTAAATTTATCAAATAAAATAGTTTTTACATAATCGGATTTTGAATAAGGTACGAAAAATTTGAGAACCACGTGATTAGTTGATTTTCTTTCGAATTGTTGATTTGCCCAGTTATAATCCTCAATATTTTGAACAATTTCATTGATTCCAGCGAATTTTAACAAGTTATCTCGACCAATTCGATTTAATTCTTTATAGTATCTTAAGAGCATACGTTCAATAAAATTTATTTCTTTATCGATTCTAATTAAGTTTATTCCCGTTTCTGTAAAATATTTCTTTACAATTGGGATTTCTTCGGAATGAATTAGGCGAATTCTTCCATTAAATTCACTTTCTTTATCTTTTGGATAAAGTATACAAAATCCAAGTCTATCTTTAGCAATTTCAAATGTCATATAGAAATTAGGGAATTCAGTGAAATCAAAGAGATTTTTTAAATTATTAAGATTTTTCGAAAAGGTTGTAAATACTCTAAACTTAAATTGATTAATGTCATTAAGGGAATCTTTTGCAATATTCAACATCTCTAAATTTTTATAACAGGCCTTTAACATAATTAAATTCTCTAATTCAATTGTCCCTTTAGCAACAAAGCTTTTCAATTCATTAACTCTATTAATATAAAAATCTACTTCTTCAAAGATATGATGAATCAATTCTGGTAAATCTTTCGCTGTAAATTTTATTCTCTCAGAATCATCAACCTTCATGCCTAAAAGAACAAATTCATTAATATTAAGTTTTTTCAATAAAGTATCTAAATTTTTTCTCAAATCTTTAATTCTATCAGAAAAAGGCTTTTGTTCCTCAATTTCTTCTTTAACCTTCGGTTTCTCCTTTGTTTTTAATTGAACTAAGTTTAAATTAGATAATTCAATCAGAAATTGATCTTTAAATAGTTGGTTTATTTCTGTTTTCATCAAACAGAACTTATCTTTTTTCGCCATAATTCTCAATCTCAAGTTATTTTTTATTTTTTAATAATTAGATCTTTAGTTTTTTTTAATCTAATATAATTTTCTCTGTCAATTTCTTCTAATATGTCTTTTATTAGTTTAATATTAGATTTTAACTGAGGAATTACCATGTTTTTTAAACCATTTATCCTTCGATTGATTTTTTTAAAATTAATTGCTTGCTTTAATAGTAAATCTTCAATTTCAGAAAATTCAATTATCAGATTAAAAAAGTTTTTCAATGATATAATTAAATCGTCTAGATAAGGACTTGTATTTTCAAATGTATATGCCGGTAGTTTTTCTTCTTGAATTAATTCATATGAAATTTGGGGTTTTGTTATCCCCACTTTCTTTTTATATAGAATTTCAATTTTAGGTTTGTATTGAATCCTACTTAAATTACTAATCAAATATAATTCATTTTTACCCATCTCTTCATAAGTAAAATTTAATAATTTCATTGATTCTTTAAAAAGAGTGAGGAATTCTTCTCTTAACTTATTATAATCTTTCCATATTTCTCGAAGTAAAATCATTAATTGTTCTCTTCTTAATTCTAAAAAATTTTCCCCTTTTAAAGCAAAATCTAGTCTTTTACGCAAATTTATTAAATTAGTTTTACTGGGTTTTATATCTCTAAAACTTATTCTTTACACCTTTCCAGAGTAATATTTATTAATAAAATTTTGATGAATTCTAAGTAATTGATTCTCGGTTAAATTACCTAACACGTCCCAAGCAATATTAAGAGTATCTGCAAAGTTACGGATCTCATCCGACTTTTGATTCAAAAATTTTTGTTCAAAATCTGCACCATATTTCAATAAATTCTTCTGTTCATAATTTAATCCATCTTCTCCGACAATTGAAATAAGATCTTTTACTTCTAGATAATTTGAATAAGATGCTAACAATTGAGAGCTAACATCAGCATGATCCTCTCTTGTCTTTTCCTTACCAATAGCATCTTTCATTAATCTTGAAATCGAAGCTAAAACTTCAAATGGAGGGTAAATGCCTTTCTGATGTAAACTTCGACTTAAAACTAATTGCCCTTCAGTGATATAACCTGTTGTATCGGGAATAGGATGAGATATATCATCATTAGGCATCGTTAATATAGGTATTTGAGTTATTGTTCCCTTTTTACCTTTAATTTTTCCAGTTCTTTCGTAGATAGATGCAAAATCTGAATAAATATATCCTGGATATCCTTTCCTGCTGGGTATTTCTTCTTTTGCGGAGCTTAACTCTCTTAATGCTTCCGCATAATTAGTCATGTCAATTAGAATAACAAGGACATGCATATCCCGTTCAAACGCGAAATATTCAGCAGTTGTTAAAGCCACTCTCGGAATAATCAACCTTTCTATTATGGGATCATCAGCAAAATTAATGAACGAAATTATATTCTGTATGGTTCCTCTTTCTTGAAAATTATTTAAAAAAAAGATCGCCTCATCTTGTATGATTCCAATCCCACAAAATATAATCACAAATGGTTCTTCTGAAGTAACCCTGGCTTGGGTTGCTATTTGAGCAGCTAATTTATTATGTGGCATCCCTTGTGCACTAAAGATAGGAAGTTTTTGACCTCTTATTAATGTAAATAATCCATCTATAACTGATATTCCGGTTTGTATAACTTCTTCAGGATATTCTCTAGCGTATGGATTAATTGGAAGTCCATGAATATCTCTCTGAATGTCTGTTAGAACCTCAGACTCTGAAATCAACTTAGTTTTTATGTCAAATGGTTTACCGAGTGAATTAAAAGTTTGCCCGAACATATCTTTTGAAATTTTTACTTTAAAAACATCTTCTGTAAATATGATTTCAGCATTTTCTGAAGATAAGCCTGTGGTGTCCTCAAATACTTCCACAACAATTATGTCCTCATTCAATTTTACTATTTGCCCAGTACGTGTTTTATTATCTTTTGTATTGATTTGAACTATCTCACCGTATTGAGCGTCATGTTCATTTTTAAGAAATACTAGAGGTCCAATTATTTGTTGTATTTTTCTATAAATCACACTCATTTTTATTTAAATACTCCATGGGTTAATTTTAAAGATTCTATTTCATTGAGTAAATTAAGTTTTAAATCGTCAATTTTATCGAAATCTTTATTCTCAATTGTGCGATTAATTCTTAAAATATCATGTATTATTTTTAGTTCTTTAAGTTCTTCTATAAAAAAACCTTTCTCTAACAATTCCTCACCTTCCTTATATAATAGAAGAATAATTTTAATCATTCCTAAGAGCTTTTTAGCATTAGTAAAATTGTCAATATTATCGAAAGCATTCTGGATTAAAAATCCATCTTTGATTAATTTAGCAATAAATATAATTAGTCGTTGATCCTCTGGGAGATTCTCCTCACCAATAAGTTGTACGATATATCTTAGCTCATTATCTTTAGAAAGAATCTCATTTACTTGTCTACGACAATCATGCCAATCTATATCAATTTCTGTCCAATCTATATCTCTTTCAAACCACCAATTTGAGATATAATCTGGATAATTTGAATATGAATTTAGCCAATTAATTGCAGGATAATGCTTTGAATATGCTAATGCAGCATCTAAAGCCCAAATACCTTGAACAAAATTTTTAGTAGTGGCTGTAACTGGTTCACTAAAATCTCCTGCAGGTGGTGAAATAGAACCAATTATGGTTAAAGACCCTGTCTTTCCTTCCTTAGATTCTTTTTTTCCTATTAATTTAACAGTTCCAGCCCTTTCATAAAAACTTGAAAGTTTGGAAGACAAATATGCAGGATAACCCTCTTCTGCAGGCATTTCTTCTAATAGTCCAGAGATTTCTCTTAAAGATTCTGCCCATCTTGAGGTACTATCTGCAAGAACAGCTACATCATATCCCATATCTCGATAATATTCAGCAATCGTTACACCTGAAAAGATACTAGCTTCTCGTGCTGAAACTGGCATGTTTGAAGTGTTTGCTATCAAAATTATTCGATCTAATAGAGGTTGACCAGATTTAGGATCAATTAATTCAGAAAATTGCTTTAAGACGTCGGCTATCTCATTTCCCCGCTCCCCGCAACCGACGAACACAATTACATCTGCATCACACCATTTTGCTAAGGATTGTTGAATAACTGTTTTACCGGTCCCGAAGCCGCCTGGAACTCCAATTGTACCGCCTTTAGTAATAGGAAATAATAAATCTATAACTCTTATCCCTGTAATTAAAGGTTCATGGGGCAATTTTCTCTCTCTAAAAGGACGGGGTACAGTAATTGGCCATTTTTGCAGCATTGAAAAAGATTTTTCTTCATCATCAATTTTCAATTTGTAGATTTTATCAGTTATTGTAAATTCTCCTTCATCTACTAAGAAAGTCAACTCTCCCGAAATTCTTGGAGGGATCATTATTTTATGTTCTATCATTGGAGTTTCCTGTACTGTACCAATAATATCTCCTCCACTTACATATTTATTGATATTTTTATTAGGTACAAAATGCCATTTCTTTGAACGTGATAGGGATGGAATTTCTAATCCTCTATGTAAACCTCCGCCCTTAAAAAGATCAAACGCTTCTTGTAAGGGTCTCTGAATTCCATCAAAAAAATTTCTTAATAATCCAGGAGCTAATTCCATAGAAAGAGGTTCTTTTAAATTAACAACCTCTTCATTGATTCGTAAATTACTAGTATCCTCAAAACATTGACAAACTATATGGTCAGAATATATTTGAATAACTTCTCCTAAAATATGATGTTTAGAGATTTTAACTAGATCATGAATTCGAATTTTAACTTCTAGCCCTTTAACTCTAATTAACGACCCTATTATCGCTGAGATGTAACCTACGTCAGAATTAGCTTTAGAATTGGATTTGTTCATAATATTTTAAATATTCCGTTATTTTTCCCTTTTGATTATTGATAAATTTTATATACTCTTTTTCAATTTCCTTAATTTCCGAATCATCTACGATCTTAGCAATTTCTGTTTGAATAAATGGAGATACTTTATCTATCAAGTTATTAATTGTATAATCATAAGAGATAATCCCTCCAATGAGTGATATTTTGAAACCACCTATAAAATCACGTTGATCTTTATCAATTTCAACAGGATTATCAAATAATTCATTGATTTTTTCAAAATTTTTAATAAAATAATTATAATCTTTTGAATTAAATAAAATTTCTAAATCTTGTGGCTTTTCTATGGTACTTTTTACTTTTTTAATAGATTTTAATAAATAATTAATATATCCCGAATAATTCTTTTTGATTTTGTTTTCAATAAGATTAAATAAACTTGTTTTTAACTCTTGAATCAGATTATTCTTTAATCTAAGAAATTTATCTTTCCCTGTTAACAGTGTTGCTGATAAGGATTGATTTAAAAAGTGTTCATAGGTTTCTATAAAATGATCTTTTAATCTTTGAGATCTCTCAGTGCTCCGATCAAAAAATCTTTTTTTAATTTCAGCCTTTTGAAATAATGTTTTTTGACTC
>CAYNEU010000784.1:0-2890 GCA_964396275.1 uncultured archaeon
AAAAACTCAATGATGCTAATGGAGTAATAAATTCATGGATTACTCTTAATACATTTAAAACAACTATATATGTAGTTAAACTAAGGAAATAAATACTTAGAAATGTTTTATTGCTCTTTAAATTAGTTTTGTAAAATCTTGACGTCAACTTTAGCGTTAGTGCGAATGTCATGACTAAGAATGGAAAGAAAATGAAAAAAAGAGTCCAAGGATTATAACCTATATTCACAAGTGATAATACATCACTCCTTATATTGAGAAATTGAGGAAACGTGAAATAAAGAGCGACTCGATTTAAAAAAAGCATTGAAATTACAATTGATAAAAGCCAAGTGAAACTACTCTTTTCTTTTTTCCGTAAAATAATGATTAGCGAAACTGACGCAAACACACATTCTAAAATTAAACCCCCGAGTGAAATTATCGTAGCTTTAAGAAGTAGAAATGGATCATCCCCCATCAGATTTCCAGATGCCCAACCTTGGAGAAAGAGATTAATTCTTATTTCTCCATAATAGGTTCCAACAAGAATATCTGCCATTGCGTGACCGAATTCGTGAATGTATAAATTCAAAAAACCTACTATATAAAAGAGGCAAAAAAGTAAGAAAATTGATATAAGTTTATCAGTGGTCTTATCAAGTTTAAATAGGTTATCTTTTATTTTGAATAAAAAAGAATGTATATCAATTATAGATTTATCTTCTTTAAATAAATCTAGTCGCATTATAAGTAATAGGGAAACTGATGGAAACACTATGTTTATGAATATTACGTAAGCTAGACAAGCTGTTAATGGAAATATGGAAAAATCCCCATTGTAATCTCTTCGAAATATATTAATAATGTTTAAAGAAACATATATGTTAAAAACACACAGTACTCCTAAAAATAGTAATCCAACTCTTTTCTTCTCCTTAATTAGAACTGCAATTAAAAATATTGCTAAAGCCGGTAAAATTGGAGCAACGATCGCCCAATAAAAATCCATTTTTATATTCCACTACATGATTTAAAATTAATTAATTTGCTAAGATGAAAAATGAATTAATTTTATATTTACTAAATTTATAGGCAAGGAAAATATTTATTATATTTTATTGAGTTGTTCCTTGATTTTTTCATAGAAATCAAGTGACTCTGGATTTCTCAGAGCACCACTATAACTAAAAGCAACACGTGTTAAAAATGTGAAAACTGTAGATTAGAGTAAAATCTTAATTGCTATCCAATTTTTTCTTTTTGTTTCGTTTGATGATGTTATATACCAAAGCAATGATAATGGCAAAGAAAAAGAATGCGACTATCCATCCCCATAATAAATCAAGAGTGATAGACCCAAACAAGAAAGAATAACAAGCAGCCCATTCAACGATAATATAGGGAACATGTGTACTTGTTTTTGATCGAAAATCAATCTTGAAAACCGAATCCAGTAAAAATTCCAATATTAAATAAATGAGGATTAAAATTAGATAAATTAGCATTTTCAATGCTCTTCCAATAATAATATAATTAATCAAGATAAGAATAATAGGGAATATCATGATAAAAAGAATAATTCCAAACACTTTCACTTCATCCATTTTGTCATTTGCCGTTAATATAAATACACATATTATAGAAAAGAAAAAAACTATGCTTGAAATGATAAAAATCCAATCAAAGAATTCCAGTACCTTTATACACCTCCTTTTCGTATTTTTTTATTTATTTAATCTTAATATAAAGAAAATTAAATATAGATGTTAAATGTTCCATTTTTTTATTTTATTAAAAAAAAGAAATTTATATTTTGTATTTTTTTTATTTATTATTTTAATAAGAGAGCGATGTATAAACAGCACACTGGTTCATTGAACCAGTAATCATTATATTCTAAACTAGACATGATAATTTGGTATTTGTTTTTTGTATAAATATTCGTTATGTTTCTATCTTTTCTAATTTTGCTTGTCTAGATGCCAGTAAAAAACTGCTCGAAATCACTGATGACATGCCAATAATTATAAACAATATCGAAAAGTTGCTTGCTGGCACTAATAAGAAGATTATAAAATAAGCCATTATCGGGGTAATTTGGCCCGGTACCCCAATAAGAGGTGATAATATATTTACTTGACCCTCTTTGAAAGATTTTTGAGCATAAATGATTCCATACATTGTAGCTAAAATGACTATAATGATTGCTGAAATGAAAAGAAAAATCCCTCCTAATGAGATATTTCCAGAAAATGTATGAGTTAAAGAAGCTGAAATCGGTCCTATCCAAACAGAACTTAATGAATAAATAAAACCAGATATGAGAGCGTAAACGATTCCCTTATATTTATTTACTTTTCTTGAATAAATGAATAACATCATAATAATAGCAATATATATACATGTAAAAATTGTTATTCTTAGAATAAAGCCAGGATCCAAGATAATATAAGTTGCTACATCTACAGAAAGCTCGCTAAAACCAATAAACATGATGCCAATAATCATTATTAAGATCCCGATAATTTCTTCCTTTTTAAGAGTTTCATTTAGAATTTTTATGGATCCAATAGCTAACACAATCATTCCTGCACTCATCAATCCAGGAACTAATGCAGGTCCAAGGTAAATCTGTGCTAAAAGATAAAAAATGGCTCCCCCTAATAGAATTTGCATCAATAATCCAATGATCCATATAGGATTCTTAGCGATTTGTTTTAAGAACTCGGGATCATCCAAATGATCATTTATTACTTTTTTTTGTAATAATACTCCCAGATTATTTACACAACCTGCGCTTATTGCGAGAATTATTCCTAGAATGTATATAATTTTATTTCACCACAATGCTAATTAAAATCTTTACACTTTACAATTAAACCTAATTATTTTTTATTCAATTTCATAT
>CAYNEU010000785.1:0-6678 GCA_964396275.1 uncultured archaeon
TAACTAATAAGATAATGAATTTGGAGACTCATGTTTTAACTGGTATAATTATTCAGATTTATTGTTTTATGATTTTTATTTTTCCATTAAACATTGTTTTTACCATTTTATTTGCGTTCTTATCACATTTTATTAATGATGCTTTTGTTCTTATTACATATCATCCACCAGATCCTCAAAAAGGAGATAAGTTCTGGCTTTCAAGGCAAATAATTACATATGGTTCTGGTATATTTTTAATATTCTTTTTTTTCCCTTTTATCTTAGGAAGTCTTATGGCAAATTTAGTTGATATTGTCGATTGGGTTATTCTAAGGCTAATTTATACAAGAATGATTAAAAAGAAGAAAATTGATTGGAAGTATAACCATTTTTTCCATAATATTATAGCTAAAATTAGAAAAAAAACCCTTTTTTGGCTTCCTAATTGGTACTATGAAAAAAAAGCAGCAATATCAGAAATAATAATTGATATTGCATTGCTTATTGGAATAATTTTTTTAATACTTTAAAGTCTTTAAAATAAACCAAATGGGATTTACAAAGACAATCTGATGATCCAAATTTATTAATATAGCCATCTGACACATTTAATAATTCATTCGCGATCAAACATTCTAAATTCTGAAGAGAAGGAATTAGATATATACAACAAACAGATGTATATTTGTTAGTAAGCAAATAATCGATGTGCCAATGTATTTTTTTACTTTCTGACGGAGATATATGTCTTCTGACTCTATTGATTAGTGTTGTCGAGCCAGAATTTCCCATGGCTGAACCTATATATAAGTAAAAACCTTTTATAAATTTAATTTTACCAAGAGCACCGATAATAAGATCAATATTTTTTTGTATGAAAACAACTAAGATGTAAGACCCTTTCATTTAACTGCAATTCTTTTTATGATCTTGATAACATCCATCACATAGGTATTCTCCGCATTTTCTGCAAATATTCCCACACTCTTCGCATATTTGGGTAAAACAATCTGCACATTCGTATAATTCTGATGACGTATTTTCGCCACAATTTTCACAAATAACTTCTTTACTCATTTTGGACAGATCAACTTTTTTTACCAAGTAATAATGCTAAGAAGGTTATTATTTATAAAAACCTCTTTTATTATATGATAAATAAACTAGGGTAGCTCCTTCCTTTTAGATTAATATTTCTAAAGCTAAAAGTTTTTTATAATCCTTTAATTCAATATCTGTAATTTATTTAGAGAAAGCTCGTTATTTATGGGTAAATCAAAAGATAAAGAAAGATCTCAATTTGAATTTAAAAGAGACAGAAAATTTTTTGAAAAAGAAGGTAGCTCGCGTGCAATTACTTCTGGCTCTCTTACTATGTTTTTTTCATTAATTAATGCTGGTTGTATCTGGATTTTTATTATTTTAGGAACGAATTGGCCAGGACTTACTTATTTTGGTTTAACAACTGCTATTAATGGGATTTTAAGCTTAATTGGAATTGGAATTTCCCGATATTTTATTGCCGAAATTAAAGCTGCATTTGTTATAAATGAAGAACTTGGACGGATTAAAGCTACAACATATTCAAAGTTATTATTCATAATTGGATTAGGATTAGGATTAACAATGATATTTATTCCTTTTATTTTTGGATCTTTTTTAACAAATCAGTTGTTAAGAGAATGCATCTTTGCTTCTGGTTTTTCATCATTTCTAATCTATGGTACTTTTGTGTTTCAAATAGGATTAGAGATTAAAAACAGATATGACATAATTGCTTTTACATCAATTTTTAATGGAATTTTTATTTTGCCATTAGGTATTATTTTTATTACTTATGGTTTAGATCCTTTTTTGTTTGCATTTTATCCATTTTTCAATATAATAACAATAAGTCTATTAATTTATTTCTTTAAGCGATTAACTCCTTATTCAATTATCGAAATTTTTAGAGCAAGTCTAAGAACTCGAAACATGAGGAAAAGGGCTTCTCCTGAAGTTGGAGAACTTATTGAAAATTATCAAATCCTGATTTATCTGAAAAATTCTATGTATTCTATGATAACCAATATTCAGAATTCTAAATTTTTTGAATATATCTTATTCTTTATTGCCGCTATATATTTGACAATTTTCACAGATATTTCATATCAAAATTTAGGTTTGAGTTTATTAACTGTATTGATGGCTTATGGAGCAGTAAAATCTGTGATTCTGTACTATGCTGCTCCTTTAAATATTGAAATTGCTGAAGCATCTGTTAGAGAGTTTCATGACACTATCGAAGAGTCAATAAATGCATCTACGCGGATTTCAAGCATTTTAGCTTTAGGTTTTTTAACAGCAATGGTCGCTTTGTCTAAAGAAATATTACTTTACTTACATCGAGATTTTTTTTATGAAGGGACTGTTTTTAATAATAATCTGTTTGTTATGGCTCAAACCTTATTTATCTTGATTATAATTGGACAATTTCTTTATGGATACTCAACATTATTTGGAAATGCTTTGATAGGATCAGGCAATGCTAGTTTAGCTGCAATAGGGTTCTCAATAACACTTCTAATAATTCTAACGACGGCACCAATTTTTATTTTCTTTTTTGGGATTTTAGGTATTGGTATTGTAATGCTAATTTCCGCACTATTCCTATTGCCATTTATTTTAATTCAACTTAAACGAAAACTCAAGATTAAATATAATTTCCGAATCTATCGATTAATCCCTAATTTAGCAATTCTCCTTTTGATCATGTTGATAATTCCATTTAATAATATATTTAGCCTTTTTATTGGAATAATATTTGGAGCAACATTATATTTATTTCTAAATCCATTTTTTGGGGTTTCCATTCCAGAGGATCTCCAGATGATCAATGATCTGTTTAATACATTGAAATTAAACTTTCTAGGGGGTCTTATAGTGAATACCATGAAAATTACGTATAATTTCAGCCCTTTAAATAAAGATAAAATTGTTCTTGAAGAAGATAGACTAATTTTAGTAAAAAAATAAGAAAATTTATTTTCTAAATTGATTAAAATCTGGTTTACGTTTTTCAACAAATGCATTCTTACCTTCAACTGCTTCCTCGGTGCCATAATAAAGGGAAAGACCACCAACACCTAGTTGAGTAATGCCAGTTACTCCATCTGTTTCAGCTAAAAAAGCATACTTCAGCATTTTGAGTGCTGTGGGACTTTTTTCTAATAATTCCTCGCACCATTGATCCACTTCTTCATCTAACTTTCCATAAGGGACAACAGCGTTTACAAGTCCCATTTGTAAAGCTTGTTGGGCAGTATATCGACGACACAAGTACCAAATTTCTTTTGCACGTTTAACACCTACAGCCCTCATTAAATCTCCCGTTCCATAACCCGGATCAAATGAGCCTACACGAGGTCCTGCTTGTCCAAATTGAGCATGCTCTGCTGCGATGCTAAGATCGCAATTGACATGCCATACATGTCCTCCCCCTATGGCATAACCATTTACACGTGCAATAACAGGTTTAGGTAAGGTTCTTATTAAATGTGTTACTCGTTGCCAACCTACTTCTAATGGTAATAATAGTTCTCCTTCATAACCCCCCTTCTCACGTGTTGTTTGATCGCCACCAGTACAAAATGCTTTCTCGCCTATTCCCGTAAAAACAATAACCCCAATTTCATTATCCCAACAATGATCAAATGCATCAATCAATTCATGTACAGCGCGAAGATTACAAGCATTATAACGTTGAGGCCGATTGATGGTTATACGGGCAATTCTATCCTTTTTTTCAAAAATTATCTCTTTATACTCCATTTTTTAATCCCTCATACATTTTAAATAATTTAATTTCTAATGATTAATCCTTAATTTGAACAAAATATATTATTTTTGGTTTTTTAAACTTTAAAAATGATAAATGGGCAAATTCAGTTATTTGATCGTGAAATTCTTGTTTCACGAAATTTAATTCCTAAATTAGAGGATTTTTTTAGCTTTTCCTCGGTGGAAAAGATAAATAAATAATTTTTACTGAAGAAATCCTAAAAAACCATTTTTTGTTTAATTTCTTGGACCATTTTCTGTCCTTCATTATTTATCTCAGATATTAACTCTCTTAAGATTTCAGTAATAGCAATTCCATTCAATTCACATGATATATATAATAATGAGAGTATTTGTTTGGCTAAAACACGAATATTCTTAATGTCACTAACGGGGATTCTGATACCAAGCGCTTTTAAATCCATATGTGTCTCTTTTTCTTGTTGTCTTATTGTAATTAAGATATCATTTTTTCTTCCCTTCCATTCTTCGGTAATTGCTCTTAGAGATAATAAGTATCTTTTAGTAGGGCTTCCAATTCCCATGACATCTCTTGCAAAGGTGAGGGGTTCAGATTTTCTTACTGATTTCAGTCCAAATGTTCTATTAACCTTATAATTCTTATCTAATTTAGTCTTCATTTTTGAAATTTCGTCTGTTAACTGTTCAATTTTGAGAGATAATTTCTCAAATTTCTTTAGAAAGATTTCTACAGTTCTGGGTTCTAAATTACTCATATTAAACACTAATTAGAATTTACGTATGACAATTTTTGAATTAGTGTTTATAAAACTAATTATTAAACTATTAATCTATGAGGAATTAGTAATTTTTTTTTAAATTATTATTTCAAATATAAAAAAAAGAGAGTTAAATAAAACTCATGAAATTTATCATATTTAAAAAGGTAAATCTTTTTCTGGTTCATTAGTATTTTTTTCCTTAAAATCTTCTTCTTTGGAAATAGATAGATCAATATCTTCAGTTGTTTTGCTTTCTTCAGTAATCGTTTCAGGTTCTTCAATAGTAGATTCGGGGAATATAAGCTCCTTTAATTTAACCTTACTCTCTTCTTTTGCTTTTAACTTTCCTTCAGAATATTTCATGATTTCATATAATCCTATTATTATTAGAAGGAGTACAAAAAATCCTAATACAGCAATGTTTTTTACTTGATTGATAAGATCATTATCTATATTGTCAGCAAACCATTGAATCCAAGGAATATTAATGCCACTTAAAAGATCATACGGAAAATAGTGTATAAATTCATATGTTACCTTAGAGAGAATTAACCAAATAATTACAGTATCTAGCTCGAACCTTTTTAACTTTTTACTTAAGAATTCTGCTTGTGAACCCATAAGAGTACTTAGAGAATAAAATATGATAAGTAGATCTGGGATTATCATGGTAAGATAGGCCCAAATTGGACCAAATCCCGTAGTTTTTGTAGGAGTTAGACCAAGATAAATCTTTATAACCAGAAATAGTGTATAGAAAGAAACTAATATTCCAAAGATTCCAAACCAACCATTAAAGACTTTGTGAAACTTATATACTACAATTGTAATTGCAAGTCCTATAAGAATAGCTCCAACAAGTATATATACCCCATTTAAATACCACGGCATTGGTTCGTCACTAATAACTGAAAAATCAAATAATTTAGGTGCTATAATGAAGAGATATAAGAAGAAGATGGACGCAGTTAAACCACCTATAAAAATAAGGATTCTTATAAAAGGCTTTGCTTTTACTGTTTTTAACGCCTGTTTATCAACTCTTCTCCCTATTAAAAAACATCCATATAAGATAAACCAAGATGTAAAGAGGAAATATGTGATAACTGAAATGAGATATAAAAGTATGAGAACGATTGAAATTAATGCCATAATAGGTAAGGAGACAAGTAAAAATAGAATTATCTTCCATGGGGGGTACTCAAAAATACTTTTCTTAGAAACAAGAGAGAGTAAAAATAAGAACATTAAAAAGACTAAAAACGGAAAAAATATTATGATACCAATTAAAGAAACAACAGGATTAGGATAAGGAATTATAGCTACTCCTATTAATAACCAAATTACGAGGGCTAATAACCGCCAATTCTTGCTTACTTTCTTTAAATTATCAATGAAATCCATAAAAAATAGTTAATAACCACCAATATTTAAAATTTTCTTATTCATTAGGAGAATTTTAAATAGATTATAAAGTAAAGTCTGTTAAGCTTTTTTGTTTATTGAAACTACGATAGGATAACCCGAATTTCTTTTTTAAATTATTCACACTTTCTGGGGCAAAACCTTGAAAGTGATTATTTACAATAATAAAAATTTCATAGATATTTGAGATTTTCACCAAATTTTGAATATTCTTATAAAGGTCATTTATGGCTTCTCTTTGATTTCTTCGAATTTTATTGAAAATCGTAAGTTCTCTATCTCCAATTAACCTTATATAATAATAATTTTGATTTTGTATATAATATGGGGCAATGCCTGGCATGTATGTGGTTCCGAATATTACATTTTTTCCATCACCAAAATTTGAAAGAATTTCAGGTTTAAACCAAGAATTATCTCTTAATTCAACTATATATTTATTTTCAGAGGGGAGTGTCTTGAATAAATAATTTAATTGTTCTAAATGTTTCTCTGAAAATTTAAACCACGGTGGAAATTGAAGAAGAAATCCAAAGATTTTTCCTTGTAATGGTTTAATCCTACTAAAAAATTCAAGAACCTTTTGGTTTAGTTCAGAATTCTTAAGATCATGTGTTATTTTTTGCCATAGTTTAACAACAAAACGAAAATGTTCTGGCACGCGATTATACCAGTTAACTACCATATTTTCAGATGGTATGTTATAGAA
>CAYNEU010000786.1:0-9988 GCA_964396275.1 uncultured archaeon
ACATATTAATTATCTCTAAAAGCTAGTAACAATATTTTTCATATAATAATAAAAACGAGTCATTAGAACAATTTAATATTAATGAATTAATTGAATCCGCATGTAATTCTTTCGAGAATCCATGTAAATATATCTACCAGACGATTTTTAGCCTATTTAAAATCTCTATAAGACTTTTTTTAGAGGATTTTCTTGTGTGATCAATTAATTTTTATTTAAAACTCATTTTGAGATAATTGTTTGAGTAATACTTTATCACTTGATTCCATATAATAAACCCATTGTTTTCAATTCAGTTTTTATCAATTTGGGCATTGATATCTCGTCTACAGTCTCAATAAAATTAACCTTTCAATATTACAGGTCATTTATTTTCTCTACAAAAAATCCTCAAAAAATATGCGGTCTAATAACCGAGTTATTAAATTAAAAAATAACCTTCATATTAAAAACCATTTCAAATACAAACATACTGAAGGGTATATCACAATCGAAGCTTTTCTGAGGACTAGATTTAAATTTCCTGAATAACGAGTCTTAGTTGATTTTTTATAAACAGTAATGTTATAAACTTCTAAATAATTTAGATCTCGAATCATAAAGAAGGTTTTTAAAAATGTTTAAGAAATTTATGGATAATTTAACAAATGCTCTAGGAATTACAAGCAATAAGATTAGTGAATTAATTAAAGGGAGTAATCAATATATTAATACAACAGAAAACGTCACAAAGGAAATTAAAAAAACTATTGATGCATTAAAAGGGTATGCTGAAACGGAGACTCCTTCCTTAGGGCAAGCAGTAGGTTCATTAGCGTCGACATTTGAAATTATCGAAAAAGAAAATACGGAAAAAGTTAAAAGACTCAGAGAAGAATATATTGCACCTCTAAATGATCTTTTAACTAGCCTCAAAAAACTCCAAACTGAACAAAATGAAGCTCAAAAGGCTACGAAAGAATTAGAAAAAGCTGAAAAGCATCTAAGTAAAGTCCAAAGCAAACCAAAAGAAAAATTAAAACCAAACGAAATACAAACAGCTGAAACGGAATTAACAACTGCGAAAGAAAAAGCTACTAAAGAAGAAAACGATGTAAAAGTAGCAACCGAGGAATTTAATAAATTAAAATTAGAAACCATGCAGAAAATTATTAAAAATATGGTGGATATTGAGACAATTTTTCATAAAAAGATTCTTGATTCCGTAGCAACAGTTAAAGTAAAAGCTGATGCTATTAAGGTTGACGAAGAATCAAAAATCTAAACTTATTTTTTTTTTATATTATCATTTTTCTGCTATTATGCCCAGGTGTGTAAACACTGTGGTGCTGAACTTCCAAAAAGACAAACAATTTACTATGTGTGTAGAAAGAGGGTTTGATAGAAAGTAGAATCAATTTGATTTTGAGTATTTTCAACTTTTAGTCTTAAAGTAGTAAAGTTCATATCCGACATCTCCAAATTAGCAATAAAAAAGTTTCTATAGAATTGATAAATGACCTTACTTCTTTTATTTACTAATTATAAATATATTGAGGATAATCCTAATTGAGAAAACTTCAGTATAAGATTTTGTTTAATTGACAGTAAGGATTTAGATTAGAGTATCTTGAAAAAATTTAATTTAATTGATAAAAAAATTAAAAATTATAAAAAAAATCTATTGAATTTCGATCTTTTTCTTTTCTTTCTGTTCTATTTCTTTCTTAAGCAACTTTAGAGTCAAAATTCCTTTATCTAATCTAGCATCAATATTTTCTTCGTCAATATTTTCAGGAATAGTAAAGCTTCTATGATAACTTGAACTATGAAATTCTTTTCTAACGAAGCCATTTTTCTTTTCCTCATGTTCTTTCTTTTGTTCGCCTTTAATTTCTAGAATCCCATCATGAACTGTGATCTCGATATCTGCTTTATCTAATCCAGGTAGTTCGGCGGTTATGCTATATTTATCTCCTTCATCAGTAATATTTGTAAGTGGAGTTCGGAAAAATTTATCCTCATCGAAAATACTTAAACCAAAGGGTTCAAAATCCCAAAGACGAGTTGGACTCCAAAATTTATTAAAATAGCGGTCGATCTCATCAAAAAATCGGTCGAAATTACTGAATAGAGATAATGGTCGATATTTCCTTAATTGAATTGCATTCTTTTCATTTTGACTTTTAGGAGTTCCTTTGATACTTTCATTTGACTCTGTAGATTCGCCTTTTTTTATCTCAATTTCTTTCTTTTCTTTTATTTCAGTCATAATATTAACCTCCATTAATTTATATTATAATTTTCTTGTCAATCATTATCCGTCAAGCATTGATTGACAATCAATAATTATATATTAATCTCGATATTTAAATGTTTTTATTGAGAAGAATATGACTAAGAAGCTCTAAAGTAATGAAAATGATGAAAACAATAGAATTCAAAAATGTTATAGAAAAATTTAGATAGGACATTTTTACGCAAAAAATGTAATAAGAACATGGAAATCTTGTTGAAACTAAAACTAAAAGAAAATTAAAGATTTATTTGGTATAAGAAAAATTTTCAAGATTATATTTATTTCAAAGAGCTATTTAAATATCCATTATTCCCTCCCATGCTCTTCGCTCTTTTTCGAATAATGCATTGGTGATTTTAAATTCTTTTCCAAATAAAAGGGTAGCTCGGCTTTTCTTATCATAAGTGGGCCAGTGTGGAATTCTATCATGATTCGGATTACCACTATAAGCAAATGAAAGCCACGCATCCATCATATTTTCACATAAATTTTCTGTGTTTGTTGCATTACCCACAAAAGCTTTCATTCCAGGCTCTTCAAGAGTATTAAATACGAAAGGAAGTTCAAGAGCATGACAAGCACCAAATTTTCCATCAAATGCGGAAGTTTCCCATGTAAATATGTAATTATAAGTATTTGGCTGATAATTGGATTGGGCTTCAAGTATTTGCAGTGTTGCCACTCGAAACATTAAATCAGTAACAATGGAATCCAATAATTCTTTGGGTTCATTTGATAAGATTCCTGACCGTGCCTTTTTATAAGTATCAATAATAGTTCTGGCGTTCTCAGAGTTTATTCCCATCATCCCTAAATAAAGCATGATAGCTTTTTCATCCTTAAGTTTGCTGATAGCAGGATTCAATGAAGTAAACAGTTTAGCTTCATGTAGGTTAGTTCCCATCATTAAATCAATATGTTTACATTTACCTTCCTTGAATAGGGTTAAAGGATGTACGGGGAATGTCTCACCATCGATTAAAGGTCGAAACTCTAGCGCTCCTTGTTTGGTGATTTCATTTTGAGCTTTTATAATTTCTTCAGGTGCTACTTTACGTAATGCCTTAATATCTCCAGTTTTAATCCCTAAAGCACGCATCAAATCTTTTGTGGGTTTTTTTGTTACTTTGGGATCGATAGTTGGCATGCTTTGTGCTATAACTCGATGAAAGAGACCCCCAGCAGCAGGCATCGCTGTTAGAGTGATAACAGCATACGCACCTGCAGATTCTCCAAAAATCGTAATATTATCAGGGTCACCCCCAAATTTAGCAATATTATCATGGACCCATTTTAACGCTAAAATCTGATCTAGTTGTCCTACATTTGCAGTCACACCAGGAATGAAAAGATATCCAAAAGCACCTAATCGGTAATTTATCGTTACTATAACAACGTCACCACGTTGAGCTAATTTAGAACCGTCATAGATGGGGGCTCTACTTCCACCCATAATGAAAGCTCCGCCATGTATCCAAAACATCACTGGCCTTTTCTTATTATCAATGGCAGGAGTCCAAATATTAAGTGTTAAACAATCTTCACTTTCAGGTTGAACTTTTCCGGTTACATCTTCAAGCGGTGTATATCCTTGAAATGCACATGGTCCAAATTCCGTAGTTTCTAACACACCATCCCAAGGTTTTTTAGCTTGTGGAGGACTAAATCGTAAATCACCAATAGGAGGCTCCGCAAAAGGAATACCTTTAAAAATTTGTAAATTATTTTCGGTATAACCTTTTACTTTTCCACAATTTACTTCTACAACTACCATAATTATATGTAAAATAATAATAAATATAAAAAGTATTTTGAATTAAGAATATCCGGAGTTTAATGTTGTTTAAAACTAGCTTATAATAGTTACGAAAATTTGATGAAACTCGTTCTAAAAATTATCAGCAATTTAGCATATAACACATATATTATTGTCTTAAAATCTAAATTTTGATAAACTTTAAATTATCCACGGGTCATATATTCCGAATTTATCAAATTTATTTAAAAAGATAAATAGATTAATCAAAACGTAATGATTGATTTATATTAAGTAAATTGACAGAAAAAAAGCAAAAAATAGTTAAAAATGTAGTAGCAATAGAACGGCATTATTTACCAGTGGAAGAACGAATTAAAAATTTTGAAGAGGTTAATCTAGGGTATTTAGAACTAGACGAGGTCATCAAAGAATGCGAGCGTTGTTATCAGTGCTTTACAAAGAGCGATCCTCAAATAAACCCACCTCCTTGCATGAAATATTGCCCCACTCATTGTAATTCTAGAGATATTATTAAAAATGTGTTGGATGACAACATCGAAGATGCGCTCAAGATTATCTATAAGCATTATCCCTTTCCTAGAAGTGTTGAAAGAGTTTGCCCCGGTTATTGTCAACTTCATTGTACCGCAGGGATAAATGGAGATCCAATACAAATTCCCATGATAAAACGATTTCTAGTTGATAATTATGGACCTCTCGAAGATTATTTTAAATGTAAACCTGATTTAGACAAGAAAGTAGCTATTTTAGGCTCCGGGCCTCTTGGGCTCACTGTTGCATTTTATTTAAGGAAATATGGAATTAAAGTATCCATTTTTGAAAAGCATGAAATTATTGGTGGTATGCTTACAACAGAAATCCCTGAATTCCGGTTACCAAGATCAGTTTTGAATAAAGAAATAGAAAACTTAAAGCATTGCGGGATCGAAATTATAACGAATAGAAGCATTGACAAGGATTTTGGTATTAACCAAATTTTTGAGTTAGGGTATCATGTTATTGTTATAGGAATCGGTGCTCAGAAAGCTAAATCCCTTAAACTTCCAGGAAAAGATCCAATAATTGTTATGCAAGCTCTTAAATTTTTAAGAAGTCATAATCTTAAAGAAAATATACCTTATCTGAATAACAAAAAAGTGGTTGTTATAGGGGGTGGAAGCACTGCCACTGATGCCGCTAGAGTTGCTAAACGACTTGGAGCAGATGTTTCTATTTTATATCGAAGAGAAAAGGAACATATGCCTGCGGGAAAAGCTGAAATTCAAGATACAGAAAATGAAGGCATCCATATTGAATTCTTAGTTAAACCAAAAGAATTTTATTGTACAGATGAAGTATCTCAAGGGATTGTATGCCAAAGAGTAGAACTCGGAGATAAAGACACTAGTGGTCGCCCTACTCCAATCCCTATCGAAGATATCGAAATCAAAGTTGAAGCTGATTATATTATTGAAGCAATTGGCCAAGAAATCGATCTAAGCGGATTTGATACCCATAAATTCAAAACAACAAAATCGAATACCTTTATAGTAAATGAAAAGTTCTTTACAAATGTTCCTAAAGTATTAGCAGGAGGAGACTGTGTGCTCGGATCGAAAAGTGTGGTTGATGCTGTAGCTCACGGAAAAATTATCGCAGATCAAATCTACGATTTTTTAAAAGAGAAGAACTAAAAAAATGGGTTAGACCAGTGTCTTTTTTAAATCTATTTGCCACTTCGGATTATACACCTTTGGAAAACAACTCTAACTATTAAATAACTAACAAGAAGATTTAAAACCATATGCTGTGAGTTTAATTGTATATCTAGTCTATATATAAAACGAATGGTTTTATATCTGAAATAATAATTTGAGCTCTAATGCAATTAAAAGAATTGAATAATCTAAAAATCAAATAGAGGAGGAGAATGAGAAGAAAAGATATATTAAATTATTTGAAATCTATAAACTTTAAAGGAATTCATTTTAAAATTAATTGGTTTTCATATAAAAGAAGATGGTTTATATTCAAATGTGTGGTGATTATTGGTATCCTATTAGTGTTATTTTTCTTTATTCTCATCCACTCTATTCTTGCTGAGAGTAATGTTTATAGCTTAATAGCTAATTTTAGTTTGAATTATGCTTTCATTCTTATTCCAGCATTAATTTTTCTAATTGAAGTAAGGAGGAATTTTAAAAAAGAATTTGATAATATATACTCTTTAAGAAACAGTTTAATTTATCTAAGACGTTACATTGCTGGAGAAATAAGCGGACTTAAGAATGACCTATATAGAGATATAATTATAGATCCCTCTAATATTAACCAAATAATTGGACTTCTAAGGAAACTTAAATTTAATGAACATGCGGCAATGCTTTTATCTCATATAGAAAATAAAAGACTCTTTCATATCGATGTAATTATCATAGATGTTATAAAAAAAATTACAAAATACGATTCTGGAAAGGATTTTAAAAGTATTGAGCAGACCTGGAATCTTAAGCATACTATAGAGATCATAGAAAAATTAGAGATGAAAGGTGATGTAGATTCATTAAAAGCACACTTCTTAGACGATTTAACTTTCCCTTTAGTATATTCTCTATTTTTGAAAAATCCGGTTCATACGCTCGGTATGTTTTATTATAATCAGGAAGAACAGCAACTCAAGAATTTCATGTAAATATTGTTAAAGCAATTATAAAATAGAGTATTCTAATAATTTCGTATTTTTTTATCATAAAAGCAATATCTACTACTATTAAATTATAAATAGTATACAAAAATCCGATGGACAATATTATATTAATAAATACAGTGATAATCCAATAGATCTAAATCTTTTAAACACGGACGGAGCTGATTTTTATGTACTTCGAATCGTAGGAGACAATGGTAGAAACTGCTATGCGGGACCAATATGGGTAGAATCCACAGAATAAAGAATTAGGAATCCCGTTTCTTCAAGAAGTTCTCGTTTTGCACATTCAAGAGGACTCTTATCCTTCGGATGATCCAATGCCCCTAAACTTTGACCCACTGAACCAGTTACACATTGCCAATTATAACTGGGGGTAGCTCTTTTAATCATAAGAAACTCTAAAGAATTCTCTTTGTACCTGATGGGATAAACTGCGACCATCTATTTCTGAACCAATATTATCACTTTCAATTATGTATGTTTACATAAAGTTAGTAAGTCTGAATTAATCATTCAATTCTACTATTAAAGTCGCTTAAGATTAAGAAAGCATTAGTTTTAAATTTCAGATTTTTTAACTTTATATACTACTTTTTTCCATAAAACCCTATAAATTTTTTAATAGGGTTGTCTTAAATATTATCATTAATAAAGAGGGAATTCAATTAATGGTATCTAAAGGTAATAAATTTATAATTGTTCTAATTGTACTCATAATAATAAGCCTTTTTTTAGCATTTGTCGCGTCAAATATAATCGCTTTTAATATTTGTGGAACTGAAGATCCTATTTGTACATCTCAAACAATTTTTCAATGGTTTTTTCCTGCAATGGTGCTATCGTTTCTAGCGCTTGCCGGATGTTTAGGTCTAGCGCTATTAATACAAAAAGTAGAATAATAGTGTTTTAAAGAATTACATGGAATTACATTATTATTGTAATTTCTAAACATTAATTTAAAGAAATGAAAATAATGTCATTCGATAAAAATAAAGAATGCTTTTGCCTTTAAGAAGCATAATGAAACTATCCGCAATAAAACGTCAAATTATTCGTGAACTTTCTAAAGATGTTGAATTAACAAAATGTCAAAAAGATCGGCTAACTTTAGAATTACTTGGTATTCGATTGGATCATCAAGTTTCGAATAAATTCACTGAATATATAAACGCAAATAAAGCTGAGGTTGAAACCTTTCTGAATGACTTGGATGTTGAGAGTAAGGATGAAATAAAAACCATCCTAGAAAATCTTGATTTTATGAGTACCCACACTTTGGTAGAGACCGTCCAGAAGTTCACATCAGACAGAGAAAAGTTGCTTAATCAATTGTACTCTATTGAATCAATAATGGACAAATATAAACTTTCTGTAGAATTATACGAAGAAGCTATTTTTAAGTACAAGCATGGTTTGAGGTATCTACCTCAAGAGGTTATTGAAACTCTAAGAAATAAAGTATTTCTTGATTGTGGAGCATATTCTGGTGATTCTGCCCTTATGTTTGAAAAGGAATATTATCCCTCAAGAATTTATTCATTTGAACCAGTCACAGAGAATTATTAATATTTGTTAGAAACGATTAAATTAAATAATTTAGAAAAAGTAAGTCCTATTCAGAAAGGGATTGGAGAGGAGAACTGTTTTGTAAATTTCAGTTCGCTTGGTATGAGTTCATGTGTTGCTGAAGAAGGTAATGAGAAAATGGAGCTAATCTCAATTGACGAGTTTGTAACAGAACATAATCTTTCAGTAGGTTTAATTAAAATGGACCTTGAGGGTTATGAATTCGAAGCATTAAAAGGAGCAAAAAAAACAATTGAAAAATTCAAACCAGTGTTATTAATCTCGATATACCATCATCCAGAAGAATTTTTTGGAACAAAAAAATATATTCAAGAATTGGTACCAGATTACAAATTTAAAATTAAGCAATTGGCAGATTTTAGAGTCCTTGCAGAGATACATTTAATTGCATGGTAAAAAAACAATAGAAGTTAATAGGGTCGGTATCTAAAAGAGCCAAGTTATCCCAATTGCTAAGAGAAAAGCAAGAGATCTTTATGGTCTCTCCTCTTTTAATCTGAATTCCACTTATATTTGATCTTTATCCGATTTCTTTTTCAATCTTATATATAAATTGCCTAGATTGATCTTATTAGCTTATTCCGCTTCCAATGAAACCAGAGGTCTCCTAGCAATTGGACAGTCCCGAGTATTAGTGCAAAATACGCACCCAAAATGACATAAATTACCGAGATCACAATATACCAGATGAGCGCACCTTTTAGAAATGGAGTTATTGGATCCATACGGGGCATTGGATATAATAAAATGATGCTAAGAATATTTATCGCAATAACAATATACATTGAGATCATTGCATCAAAGTAAAAGCTCTCAGGAAATTGAATATTCCATATAATTGCTAAGATTATCGCCACAAGATTGCATAGGAAAATCCATATCATAAAAATAGGAATAAAGGTTTTAGGAGCATCCTTTCTTTCAAGTGTCATATTATCATGAGTAGATGTTGCTTAAAAAAAATTGATATTATAATTCATAAAAATTTTTACTTCCTTTCATAATATATGTTCTACATATGAGGCTTGCATTTAATTTAGAAAAAATTATCACACTTTTTAATTATGGTTAATTGGAATTAGATAGACAGAGAACTATTAATATTGAAAAATAATGTGAACGATATGAATTATCAAGATTCTAATTCTACTGAAAGAAGTAGGAGATTTTAAACAAAAAAACCAAAAAAACTAATAGTAAAAAAATTTAAATTCTGCAAATTTATTTTTTCTATTCTTTAATACTTTAGAAAACCTTCTCAAAAATAAAATAGCCTCAGAAGTATAACTCCATATCATTGCGCTTTTCATACTTGATATCCATATCAAGCTCTCACTCAAATGCCTTTTCATCATCGGCTAATAGTTAAATTATTTCTTGAACCTATAAACTTTTCCTATTCTCAATATTACTTACTAAAGGAATTCAAGAATTATTTGATTGGATTACATCTCGTGCTTACTAATGAGTAATATTTCAAGGTAAAAAAGCTATTAATTAGAAGGTAAGAAACAATGGTAATTTATTTTTCGTTTAATTCCTCATCCAATATTTTATTAATAACTTTTTTAAAGATCTCATAAGGTTGAGCTCCTACAATTAACCTCTCTTCAATATTGAAAGTATGAACACCATTTATTCCGTACATTCTTAA